>DASUVU010000154.1:0-2240 GCA_036378815.1 Agromyces sp.
GACGTCTTCCGAGATCGCGTCGCGGTCGATGAGGTCGGCGATCGCCTGCCGCACGGCCAGCGCCTTGGCCGGGTCGGCCTCGGGGGTGGTCGCACCGAAGGGCATCGTGTTGAAGTTGAAGACGAGGTAGCGGATCTCGCCGCCGGGCCCGTCGACGACCTTCACGTTGTCGTTGCCGCGCAGGTCGTCGATGTCGGTCGCCGACAGGGTGCGGTGCGCGACGTCGATGTTGCCTTCCTGCACGTCGAGCTTCAGGTTCGAGGCATCCGTGTAGTACTTCACGTTGACCGTCTCGGTCTCCGCCTCGCCCAGGAGACCCTGGTAGTCGGGGTTCGCCTTGTACGCCACGAGGTTGTTGAAGTCATAGCTCGTGATCACGTACTGCCCGGCGAACGCGTTGCCCGCGACGATGTCGTCGTCGGAGGTGAGCTCGTCGGGCGAGAACACATCCTCATCGACGATGGGGCCGACCGGGCTCGACAGGATCTTCGGGAAGATCTGGTCGTTCTCGGACTTCAGCGTGAAGACGACGGTGGTGTCGTCGACCGCCTCGGTGGACTCCAGGTTGTAGAGCAGCGACGACGGGCCGTTCTCGTCGGCGATCGCGAGCTGCCGGTCGAACGTGAACTTCACGTCGGACGCGGTGAGGTCGTTGCCGTTGGCGAACTTGAGCCCGGGCTTCAGCTTGACCGTGTACTCCGTCGGCGAGGTGAACTCCGCGGACTCCGCGATGTCGGGCTCGACATCGGGGCTGCCGTAGGGCGTGTTCAACAGGAACGGATACACCTGGTTCATGACCGCGAAGGAGCCGTTGTCGTACGAGCCGGCGGGGTCGAGTGCCGTGATCTGCTCGGTGGTGCCGATGGTCAGCGTGCCGCCGGCCGCCTCGGTGTTCCCGCCGCCGCCCGCCGTGCAGCCGGCGAGGGTGAGGGCGGCCACCGAGACACCGGCCGCCGCGATGATGGCGCGGCGCCGGTTCGTGGATGCGGATGACATATCCGTCTACCTCTTCCTATCAGGACTGAAACGCGCAGCAACGAACCGCCCCGCGTTGTCGTATCCACAACAGGTAGCACACGAGCCCTTGAAACCTGCAAGGTGGCCGGGTCGGGCGAAGCAATATTTATGGAAGTGCAACCTTGGGCGCAACCGACGTGCGTGGACCCATGATTCGATGCGCGGATGCCGCTCAGTCGTCGCGGAGCGATCGGCGCTCGGCCTCGAGCTCGACGAGGGCCCGCTGCAGTGTCGCGTAGGTTCCGGTGTCGGCGCGATCGGTGCGCTGGAGTCGCCCGAGCAGCTCGGATTTCTGCCGAAGGAGCTCACGATCGATGAGCGCGCCGACGATGCCCTGCACGTACGCCGTGAGTTCTGCTTCGCTGCGCTGCGGCACGGGGGCGACCGCGAGCTGGCGCACCAGGTCGGCGAACGGCGGGGGCACCTCGTCGACGACGCGGTCGATTCGGACGGCGGGGTCGGATGACGCGAGCACCGACGCGATCCCGTCGCGAACGACGGCGAGCGAGGCGTTGCCGAATCGGCTGTCGATGGCGTTGCGGAGCCGGTCGGGACCGATCCGATCGGGGTACTGCAGCATGGCCTGGAGGGCGTCGCGCTCGAGCCGGGTGGCCGGGTCGTTCGGCAGGTCCGCGATGGAGAACGGTCGGCTCGCGGCATCCGTCGCCATCTGCGGATGCGCCGGTCGATCGCTCGCTCCCCCGGCGCGCCGCACGCCGCCGTCGCTCCCGGACTGCGCACCGCGACCTGTGGCGGCCCGAACCGCGCGGGTGACCTCGCCGAGCTCCACGCCGAGCATGCGCGCGAGCTCGCGGGTGTAGCCGGGCCGGAGCGCCGGATCGCGGATCTCGGCCACGATCGGCGCGGCCGCCCTGAGCGCCGAGACGCGACCCTCCACCGTCTCGAGGTCGTACCGAGAGAGGGTGTGCCGGATCACGAACTCGAACATGGGCGTCTTCGTCTCGATGAGCGCCCGGACCGCCGCGTCGCCGCGGGCCAGCCTCAGGTCGCAGGGGTCGAGGCCGTCTGGCGCCACCGCCACGAAGGTCTGCGCGGCGAATCGCTGCTCCTCGGCGAACGCGCGCATGGCGGCCTGCTGCCCGGCGGCATCGCCGTCGAAGGTGAACACCACCTCGCCGACGCCGGAGTCATCGCCGAGCACCCTTCTGAGCACCCTGATGTGCTCGACGCCGAACGAGGTGCCGCTCGTGGCGATCGCGGTC
>DASUVU010000155.1:0-16758 GCA_036378815.1 Agromyces sp.
GGCCGAACGCTTCCTCCATCACCAGCCGCATGTCAGGGGAGAGCGAGTCGACGACCGTCGGCGGGAAGAACCATCCGTTCCCGTCGGGCACCGTTCCGCCGGTCAGGATCCGGGCGCCCTTCGCGACGGCATCGTCGACGAGCGCGGCGAGGTCGTCTCGCCCGCTACGAGTGGCGAGTGGGCCGATATCGGTGCGTTCGTCGAACGGATCGCCGACGACGAGTGCTGCCATCTTCTCGGCGAACAGTCGAGAGAACTCGTCGTAGACATCGGTGTGGACGATGAACCGCTTGCCGGCGATGCAGGACTGGCCGTTGTTCGAGACGCGGGCCTTGACGGCCGTCTCCGCTGCGGCCTCGACGTCGGCGCTGGGCATGACGATGAACGGGTCGGAGCCGCCCAACTCGAGCACCGCCTTCTTGATCCGGCGCCCCGCGGCCGCGGCCACGGCACGGCCCGCCGGCTCCGAGCCGGTGAGGGTGACGGCCTTCACGCGGGGGTCGGCGATCACTGCGTCGACCGCCTCCGATCCGATCATGAGGGTGCGGAACGCGCCAGGCGGGAACCCGCCGCGCTCGAAGAGCGTGTCGAGGTGGAGCGCGGCCTGCGGCACGTTCGACGCGTGCTTGAGGACACCGGCATTTCCGGCCATGAGGGCCGGTGCGGCGAACCGGATGACCTGCCAGAACGGATAGTTCCACGGCATCACCGCGAGCACCACGCCGAGCGGCTCGTAGAGGGTGTACGCCTTCGAGGCACCGACGACCGACGCGAGGGGCAACGGCTCGTCGGCGAGGAACTCCTCCGCACGGTCTGCGTAGAACCGCATGTTCTTGACGCACTTGAGCACCTCGGCCTTCGACTGCGCGATCGGCTTGCCCATCTCCAACGTGAGGATCCGCGCGGCGGCCTCGACATCCGCCTCGAGGGCGTCGGCGGCGGCATGCATCCATGTCGCCCGCTCCGCAAAGCTGGTCGATCGCAGCGCGCGGGCGGCGGCGGCGGCCTCGTCGAGTCGACGTTCCACCTCGGCGGCGTCGTGCGGTTCGAAGGTCCGAACGGTCTCGCCGGTCGTGGGGTTGATGGTCGCGATGGCCATGATGGTCTCCTCTTCGCCGCCGTGGCGTCGACATGCTGCGGGCTGGCTGCAATCGATTGTATTGTTGCATCGGATGGGTGGACGGGCCGACAGGGGGATGCATGGCCAAGCGAGTCACGATCGACGATGTCGCGCGCCTCGCGGGGGTGCACAAGGCGACGGTCTCGCGGGCGCTGAACACCCACACCCAGGACCAGGTGAACGCGGAGACGGCCGAGCGAGTCAGGCGTGCCGCGGACGAGCTCGGCTACGTGCCGAACTTCGTCGCACGCGGACTCCGGATGAGTCATTCGATGACCGTGGGCGTGATCATCCCGGATGTCGCGAATCCGATCTTCCCGCCCATCGTGCGAGGCATCGAGCAGTACCTGCAGCCGCGCGGATACACCGCCCTCCTCGCGAACACCGACGGCGACCAGTCCGTCGAAGAGGCCGCCTTCCAATCGCTGCTCCGACGCCGTGTCGACGGGTTCATCCTCGCCACGGGGCGTCTCGATGAGCAGCCCGTGATCGCCCGCGCGTACGAGGATGGCGTGCCGATCGTCATGGCCAACCGCGAGGCCGGCTCTGCGCCGTATCCCGTCGTCACCGCCGACAACGAGCGGGGCATCGAGGCGGCCCTGCGCCATCTCGACGGCTTCGGCCATCGCCGGATCACGCATCTGGCCGGCCCCGTGGACTTCTCGACGACTCGAAGGCGGGCCGAGGCGTTCACGACCGGCGTCGCATCGATGCCCCGAATGACGGGGTCGATCGTCCAGGCGGACGCGCTCACAACCGACGCCGGGGCGCGCGCGATGGACGAGCTGCTCGCCGGTTCGGGGCCGCGCCCGACCGCGATCATCGCCGCGAACGACCTCGTCGCCCTCGGTGCGATGCGCTCACTCCGGTCGCACGGCATCCGATGCCCCGAAGACATCTCGGTGATCGGTTACAACGACATGCCGTTCGCCGCGGACTTCGCCCCGGCGTTGACGACCGTGCGCGTCCCGCTCCGCGAGATCGGGATCGAGGCCGCCCGCCTCCTGCTCGATGGAATCGAGGCCGGACATCAGGAGTCCTCGACGCTCTCGCTTCCGGTCTCGCTGATCGTGCGCGACTCGACCGGGCCCGCGCGATCCTGACCCGGTTGACACGACCTCGCGCCCGCTCTACTCTTGCGGGAACCTCGGTTGCAATCGATTGCAGAAACCGAGGCGGCCGCGTCGTCGAGCGCTCGTGCCTGCCACTGGAATCGACAGGCCGAGCAGAGGAAGGAAGAAGCATTGACCTCGTCCCCCACCACGATCGGATGGATCGGCACGGGCCGCATGGGATCGCAGTTGGTCCTGCGGCTCCTGTCGGCCGGATACGACGTCTCCGTCTACAACCGAACGGCTGAGAAGGCTCAGCCCCTCGTCGAGAAGGGCGCGAAGCTGGTCCCGCGCCCGGTCGACCTTGCCGACCGGGACGTCGTCTTCACGATGGTGTCCGCCCCGAACGACCTCGCCGACGTCACCACCGGCCCGGGCGGACTGCTGACGAATCCGGATGTCGCACCCAAGGTGATCGCGGACTCCTCGACGGTCTCATCCGAGGCGAGCGCGGTGCTGCGCGCCGCGGCGAAGGCACGGGGTAGCGAGCTGCTCGCCACGCCGGTGAGCGGCAATCCGTCGGTGATCGCGTCGGGCAAGCTGACGGTCGCGGTGTCGGGTCCGCGGGCGGTGTACGAGGAGGTCGCTCCGATCCTCGAGCACTTCGGCCGCGCGGTCACGTATGTCGGCGAGGGCGAGGTCGCCCGACTGGTGAAGATCGCGCACAACGTGTTCCTCGGGGTCGTCACGCAATCTCTGGCCGAGATCACCGTGCTCGCCGAGAAGGGCGGGGTCTCGCGCGAGGCGTTCCTGAGCTTCCTCAACGATTCGGTCATGGGCTCGGTGTTCACGAGGTACAAGACGCCGGCGTTCGTGAACCTCGACTTCACCCCGTCCTTCACGAACGTGCTGCTGCAGAAGGACTTCGATCTCGGCCTCGACGCGGGCTCCGAGCTCGGTGTGCCGATGCCGATCGCGTCCGCAACCCGCCAGATCGTCGCCCAAGAGGTCGGCGCGGGCAATGTCGACCTCGACTTCGCCACACTGCTGCGAACGGTCGCGAGGGGCGCGGGGCTCGAACTCGTGCCCGAGAACGCGGACGTCTCCGACGGACTCGGCTCGGCGGCATGAGCCGCGAGCACTCGCACGGGAACGGCCGCCGGTTCGAGCGGCCGTCCCTCCGCCCCGCCGGTGTGCGTCCACTCCAGGCCCCCGGCCAGCAGGCGGTCGACTACGAGCATCGCGTGGACTTCGATCGCCTGCGCGAGTATCGGCTGGGTCGGGCGAAGGAGGCCCTCGAGGCCAGCGAGTGCGGCGCGTTCCTCCTGTTCGACTTCTACAACATCCGGTACACGACGCAGACGTGGATCGGTGGCGCCCTCGGCGACAAGATGATCCGCTACGCGCTGCTCATGCGCGGGCACGACCCGATCCTGTGGGACTTCGGGTCGGCGGTGAAGCACCACATGCTGTACTCCGACTGGGTCCCCGAGCAGAACTATCGGGCCGGCTTCCTCGGCTTCCGGGGTGCCGTCGACCCCGAGGGCGGCGGCCTCATGCGCGATGCGGTCGCCGAGATCAAGTCGCTGCTGACCGAGGCCGGGCTCGCCGACGCTCCGATCGGCCTCGACATCGTCGAGCCGCCGTTCCTGTTCGAGCTGCAGCGACAGGGTCTGCGCGTCGCCGACGCCCAGCAGCGCATGTTGGATGCACGGGTGATCAAGTCGCAGGACGAGATCGTCCTGCTCAACCAGGCGGCCGCGATGGTGGACGGCGTGTACCAGGACATCGTCGATGCACTGAAGCCCGGTGTTCGGGAGAACGAGATCGTCGCGCTCGCGAACAAACGGCTCTACGAATACGGCAGCGACCAGGTCGAAGCGATCAATGCAATCTCGGGGGAGCGTTGCAATCCCCATCCTCACAACTTCACCGATCGCATCATCCGACCCGGGGACCAGGCCTTCTTCGACATCATCCACTCCTACAACGGATACCGGACGTGCTACTACCGGACGTTCGCGGTCGGCTGGGCGACAGAGAGCCAGAAGGATGCATACAAGCAGGCGCGGGAGTGGATGGATACCGCGCTCGATGCGATCGGGCCCGGTGTCGGCAGCGACCAGGTCGCGGCCGTGCTGCCGAAGGCGACGGACTTCGGCTTCGAGAACGAGCTGTCGGCATTCGGTCTCCAGTTCGCACATGGCCTCGGACTCGGTCTCCACGAGCGGCCGATCATCTCGCGCCTGAACTCCATGCGGGATCCGGTCGAGCTGAAGGTCGGCATGGTGTTCGCCATGGAGACCTACTGCCCGGCTTCGGATGGCCTGTCCGCCGCGCGAATCGAGGAGGAGGTCGTCGTCACCGAGTACGGCACCGAGATCCTCACGAAGTTCCCGGCCCAGGAGCTCTTCATCGCGAACGAGTACTGACGACCTTGACATTGTCGTCCACACACTCTTGACTACCGTTCAGTGGTACTGAACAGACGGGCGACCGGACGTGCTCGTCGCCACTGCGCCGGAAGGGAAGCACATGTCGAAGTTCGTGGTTCGCCGCGGTGGCGAAGCGGTGTACGCGCCGCCGGGCCCGCTGGCTCCCGACGCGGTCGGAATGACCCGCTGGCGCGCCGTCGGTGAGGATGACGGCGCCGCTCACACCGATTTCGGCGTCACGCGCCTCGAACCCAGTGGGTCGACGGGCACCCACGTGCACTCGTTCGAGGAGAGCTTCCATGTCATCGAAGGCGAAGTGGCACTCGCGACGCCCGAAGCCACGGTGCATCTCGTCGCCGGCGACTACGGCATCATCCCCATCGGCGTCCCCCACGCGTGGCGCGCCATCGGCGACGCGGTCGCCGTATGGTGCGATCTCTTCACGCCGCCGGCGCGCGCTCGCCACGGCTCCGACACCTACCGCGTGCCCGAACTGCCGGTCGAGGACCCCAAGCGGGTGGATCCCCGAGACCCGCGCACCCGGTCGTTCGGCAACATCACGACCGAGCACATGAACCCGGGCCGCCAGTCTCAGGAGCTGCTCGCGGTCTCGGGGAGCATGCGCACGGCCCTGCTCGTCTACACGGGCATCTCGCTGAAGATGATGGTCGACTCCGACCTCGGGGCGACCCTCGGCACGATGTTCATGGTGCAATACGAACCCGATGGAGCCGCGGGTCCTCACGACCACCCCCTCGAGGAGGCGTATCTCATCCTCGACGGAGAGGTCAGGTCGACCTTCGACGGACAGGAGTTCCTGTTGCGCGCCGGAGACGTCGCGTGGGCCGGGGTCGGTTGCGTGCACTCCTTCGCCGCCACTGGCGCCGAGGTGCGCTGGCTCGAGACGCAGGCGCCGCAGATGCCGCCGCGCCATGCGTACCGATTCGTTCGGGACTGGGACTACCTGGAGCAACGACTGGAGAACGAGCAATGACAGATCGCACCATCCTCATCGTCGGCGGCTGCGCCGGTATCGGGCTCGAACTCGCGAGAGACCTCGTTGCCGGTGGAGACCGCGTCATCGTCACCAGCCGAAGCCAGAGCACGGCGGACGCGATCGCCTCCGAGCTCGGTGAACGAGCGACGGGCACCGCAGTCGACCTCTCGGAGCCGATGGAGATCGCCTCCAGCCTCGAGAGTGTCGGCCACCTCGACGGGATCGTGTTCACCGCGATCGAGCGGGATGCGAACACCGTCCGGGAGTACGACATCGCCCGTGCGACTCGCCTCATCACCCTGAAGCTCATCGGCTACACCGAGACCGTCCACGCGTTGCTCGACCGGCTCGAACCGTCGATCGACACCGGCATCGTCCTCTTCGGAGGTCGGGCGAAGGACGCGCCGTACCCCGGCTCCACCACGGTCTCGACCATCAACGGCGGCGTCGACGGCATCATGAACACGCTTGCGCTCGAGCTCGCGCCGATTCGGGTGAATGCGCTGCACCCCGGCATCGTCGGCGACAGCCCGTTCTGGAGGGACAAGCCCGAGGGGGTGCTGGCGGGCTACGAGACCCGCACTCCCGGCGGCAGCCTCACGACCATGGCCGACGTCGTGGATGCCGCGAAGTTCCTGCTCTTCAACCGAGGCGTCTCGGCGCACAGCCTCAACGTCGATCGCGCGTGGCGCGTGACCTGATCGTGGTACCGCGGGGCACCACGTGACGCTGGTGCACCGCAATCTGTACAGTTTCACTTGACAGCATTGCAATCGATTGCTTTACTCCCCGGAAAGCGATCGCAGAGCCGCCCCGACGATGTGGAAGGTTTGCAACCCGGTGTTCGAACCCGTATTCCTGCTGCAACAGGCGCTCAACGGACTGAGTTTCGGAGCGCTGTTGTTCCTGCTCGCCAGCGGGCTCACACTGGTCTTCGGCCTCATGCGCATCATCAACCTCGCGCACGGGGCGTTCTACATGGTCGGCGGTTACCTCGGCGTGGTCGTCGCCACGCTGACCGGCAATCTCCTCCTCGGCGTCCTCGCGGGTGTCGTCGTCGTCGCCGGTACGGCATTCGTGGTGGAGTTCGTCCTCCTGCGCTTCGTGCGCGGACAGGAACTCCCCGAGGTCCTGCTGACCCTGGGTGTCTCCTTCGTGTTGGCGGATCTCTGCCTGGCGGTCTTCGGCGGCGACCCGTACACGCTCCCCGCTTCCGCGACGATCCAGGGGTCGATGACCATCGGCGACGTCACCTACCCCTGGTACCGGATCTTCGTGATCGGCGTCGCCGTCGTCATCGGCGTCGCACTGACGCTCGTTCAGAATCGCACCCGCATCGGTGCGATCGTCCGCGCGGGTGTCGACGACCGCGAGATGATCTCCGCAATGGGCGTCAACATCGCCTGGGTGTTCACGGGGATGTTCGTGGTCGGTGCCGCCCTCGCCGCGATCGGTGGCACGATCGGCTCCGGCGTGATCAGCATCCGTCCCGGGATCCAGGACGACGTGCTGCTCTACGCACTCGTCGTGGTCATCATCGGCGGTCTCGGCAGCGTGCAGGGGGCCGCGGTCGGGAGCGTGCTCATCGGCCTCATCGACGCCTTCGCGAAGGCGTGGATCCCCGACCTCGCCTACTTCACCATCTTCGCGCCCATGGCGATCGTATTGGTGCTCCGCCCCACTGGACTGTTCGGGAGGACCACATGAACCGCACGCGCATCTTCGGTGCAACGGGGATCGTCCTGCTCATCGGCATCGCGGTCGCGCTGCCCTACCTCGGCACCACGTCGTACGTCATCTCCCTCGTCTCGACCATCATCATCGCCGCAATGCTCGCGTCGAGCGTCAACTTCCTCGTCGGCGACGGAGGCATGGTCTCGCTGGGCCACGGCGCCATCGCCGCGGCGTCGGCGTACGGCGCCGCATGGGCGTCGAAGCAGGGCTTCGATGCCGGCATGCAGGTGATCGTGGCATTGGGGGTCACGCTCGTCGTCTCGTTCGTCTACGGGGTGCTGTCGATGCGCACGAGCGGAATCTACTTCCTCATGGTCACGCTTGCGCTCGGCATGGTCGTCTTCGGTCTCGCCTACCGCCTGTCGACCGTGACGGGCGGCGAGAACGGCATCACGGGCGTGCGGCGGCCCGAGCTGGTCTCGGAGTACTGGACCTTCTACTACTTCATCCTCGGCGCGTTCGTGCTGACCACCGTCTTCCTGCTGGTCGTCAGCCGCTCTCCGTTCGGCATGAGCCTTCGCGGCATCCGCGACAGTGAGAGTCGCATGCGCAGCCTCGGATACTCGGTGTCGTCGTACAAGCTCGCGGCGTTCATGATGTCCGGCACGCTCGCAGGTTTCGCCGGCCTGCTCTCGGTCTGGCACACGCACTTCGTCAGCCCGTCCGCGGCGGGCGTGCACCGCTCGGTGCTCCTCATCGTGATGGTCATCCTCGGCGGAGCCGGGACCGTCTTCGGCCCGCTGATCGGCGCGGCGATCGTCGTTCTGGTCGAGAACGTGCTCTCGAACACGATCGAACGTTGGCCGACCATTCTCGGACTGATCTTCATCCTCGTCATCCTGTTCGCCCGCACCGGGATCGTCGGCAGTGTCGAGAAGCTCATCAGGCGGATCAGGGGGCGGACACCGAGCCCACCCGACGATCCGGTATCTCCTCTCGAGACACCGCTGTCCGAGCGGAATCCCACCGGATAGACAAATGCAATCCCCCAAGAGGAAAGGAACCCCCATGCGGTCAACAAGGATGTGGACTCGAGGGCGCTGGTCCGCGCTCGCAGGACTCGGCGTCGCCGCTGCACTGGCACTCACCGCCTGCGCTCCCCCCGGCGCGGCGCCATCGGACGAACCCGCCGGCGACGGCAGCGAATCCGGCACACTGAAGGTCGGATACATCTCACCGATCACCGGCAACTTCGCGATCGCCGGCCAGGAGATGGTGGATGGCTGGAACCTCTTCTGGGAGATCAACGGCAACGAGGTCAACGGGGTCACGGTCGAGACCATCGTCGAGGACGACGCGGGCAACCCCGAGACGTCGCTGACCAAGGCGAAGAAGCTCGTGGAACTGGATCAGGTCGACGTGGTCGTCGGTCCGCTCCTTGCGAACACCGCGCTCGCCACGGCGGCGTACACGTCGAGCGTCGGTGTACCCAACCTGCACCCCGTGGCCGCCGCAGACGACCTGACCCAGCGGTCGGCCAACGACCTCACCGTTCGCACCGGCTCGATGTCGGGTTCGCAGATGGCCTACCCGGGCGGTGTCTGGGCGGCCGACGAGGGACACCAGACCGCCGTCACCCTCTGCCCCGACTACGCGTTCGGGTGGGAGTCGTGCGCCGGATTCAAGCAGGGCTTCGAACAGAACGGGGGCGAGGTCACCGCTCAGTACTGGTTCCCGAACGGTACCTCCGACTTCTCGACGTACGTGTCGCAGATCCAGGCGGCGGGTGCCGACATCGCGTTCGTCGCCACCGCTGGCGGCGCGCCCGGGCCCGACTTCCTGCGCAGCTTCCTGGGCCTCGGTCTCGGCGACTCGCAGGAGCTGATCATGAACTGCTGCGGCATGGACCAGGCGACCCTGCGCGCGCTCGGCGAAGAGGTACTCGGATTCCACTCGGTCAGCAACTGGGCGGAGGGCCGTGACAGTGACACCGTGCGCGAGTTCAACGAGGCGTACGCCGAGAACTTCGACGGCAAGATCCCGTCTCTCAACGTAGCCGGCGGCTACGTGACCGCGAGCCTCGTGGCGAAGGTGCTCGAAGAGAACGGACTCGTCACGGGCGAGGACCTGGTCTCTGCGATCTCGTCGTACACGTTCGAGGACAGCATCTTGGGCAAGATGTCGTTCGACGACTACCACAACCCGATCGCGCCGGTCTACATCCGGGAAGTGCAGGAGGTGGACGGCAAGCTGTACAACGTGCCGATCGAGACCTTCCCCGACGTCGACCAGTGGCTGGGCAAGGACCCCGAGGAGGCGCTCGCCCAGCCGACCTACTCGCAGACCTTCCAGGGTTAGTGAGCACCGCGACGACGGCATCGGCTCCGGACCTGCATGGGTCCGGAGCCGACGGCCCCGCGCTCGTCATCACGGGGATCGGTCGCCGTTTCGGTGGCGTCCAAGCCGTCGACGGCATCTCGATCGAGCTCGGACCGGCCGAGCGGATCGGAGTGATCGGTCCGAACGGCGCGGGGAAGACCACGCTGTTCAAGATCATCGCCGGCGATCTCGCGCCGACGACGGGCTCGGTCGAGCTGTTCGGTCACGACGTGACGCGTTCCGGAGCGGCGCGTCGAGCTCGGATGGGGGTCGGCCGCACGTTCCAGGTGTCCAACCTGTTCCGCGACATGTCGGTGCTCGACAACGTGCGTGTCGCCGCTCGCGGAGGACGGGGAACGGCGCGGATCTTCTGGTGGCCGCAGCGAGCGAATGATGAGGCATCTCAACGCGCACGGACCGCACTCGAATCGGTCGACCTGATCGGCCGTCGTGACGACCGGGTGTCGGACCTCTCGCACGGCGAGCAGCGGCAACTCGAGATCGCGATGGCGCTCGCGAGTGAGCCGAAGCTGTTGCTGCTCGACGAACCGGCCGCAGGACTCTCGTCAGCCGAGCGCGTCCGGCTTCGTCAGCTGATCGAGGACCTCCCGCGGACGCTGCCCATCCTTCTGATCGAGCACGACATGACGCTCGCCCTCGGCCTGACCGACCGCGTCATGTGCATGGAGAACGGCCGTCACGTCGTGACCGGAACCCCCGCCGAGGTCCGCGAGCACGAGAAGGTCAAGGAGATCTACCTCGGAAGGCGTGGGAACAAGTGACTCTGCAAGTGTCGGGGCTGCACGTCGGCTACGCGACGGCGAAGGTCCTCCACGGCGTCGACCTCACGGTCGGCGACGGCGAGAGCGTGGGCTTGCTCGGCCGGAACGGCATGGGCAAGACGACGCTCGTTCGGGCCATCTGCGGACTGCGGCCGCCGACCGTCTCGGCGGGGTCGATCGTCTTCGATGGAGTCGACCTCGCACGGAAGACGAGCTACCAGGTGTCGCATGCCGGTATCGCCCTGGTCCCGCAGGGCCGGCGCGTCTTCGGGTCGCTGACGACGTTGGAGAACCTCACCGTCGTGCCGAGTCGCCGGGCCCCCAGCCATGCCGAACCGTGGACGGTCGAGCGGGTGTTCGAGTTCTTCCCGCGGCTCGCGGAGCGCTCCAAGTCCATGGCGCGGTTGCTCTCCGGCGGTGAGCAGCAGATGCTCTCCATCGGGCGAGCGCTCATGACGAATCCGAAACTGCTCATCATGGACGAACCGAGCGAGGGTCTCGCGCCGAGCGTGCTGGATGTCATCCAGGACCGCCTCGCGGGGCTCAGCGCCTCCGGACTGTCGATTCTCATCGCGGAGCAGAACGTCGACCTCGCGCTCGACATCACGTCGAAGGTCGTCGTCATCGACGACTCGGGAACGATCGCGTGGGGCGGAAGCTCAGCTGAGCTCCGCGCTGATTCCGTCGCGCTCGAACGCCACCTCAGCATCTGATGGCAGGGGAGAGGTGAAGATGTCGACCACGGCTCCGGTCGGAGCACTGCCATTGGTGGATCTCGTGCTCCGCGGAGGTCGGATCTCGACGTTCGCCGAACCGGGCCGGGGACCCGAGGAGGTCGAAGCCATGGCCATCGCTGCGGGCCGCGTGATCGCGATCGGCACCGACGCCGAGCTCGCCCGCCATGCCGAACTCGCCGAGCGAGTGGTCGAGCTCGGTGGGCGAAGGGTCATCCCGGGCCTCAACGACTCCCACATCCATGCCGTCCGGGCCGGCGTCTCGTGGACTCGCACGGTGCACTGGGAGGACGTGCGGTCGATCGGCGAGGGCCTCGAGCGCATACGGGAGGACGCGGTGCGTCGTGGCCCGGGCGAGTGGGTCAGCGTCGTGGGCGGATGGCACTCGTCCCAACTCGCTGAGCGACGTGCTCCGGCGACCGCCGAACTCGATGCCGCGGCACCGGACAACCCGGTGTACGTGCAGGAGCTCTACGACGTCGGCGTGCTGAACACCGCGGGCCTCGCCGCGTGCGGCTGGAACGACGCATCCGGCGACCCCGTCCGCGGAAGGCTCGACCGAGACTCGGAGGGGCGACTCACCGGCCGGATCCACGGAGTCGGTGCGTTCTCGGTGCCGCTCGGTGCGGCGCTCGCGACGGATGGCGCCGATACGGAGGACAGCGTGCGCACGATGTTCGGAGCGTTCGCCCGGCATGGCCTGACCGGCGTCGTCGACGGGGGTGGCCTGCTCGTGACCCCTCGCGATTACGACGCGATCCACGCCGTCTGGCGCAGGGGCGAGCTCGACGTGCGCACCCGCGTCTTCATCTCGGCCTGGACGCGCGGCGGCGAGGTCGCCGACATCGATCAGCTCACCACGCTCGTGCAACCCGAGAGCGGCGATGGCATGTTGAAGTTCGCAGGTGTCGGCGAGATCCCCCACCTCGGCTGCCACGACATGGAGGGCCTCGACGCGTTCGAGATGTCCGGCGGATCCCACGCGGAGCTCGTCGAGATCGTGCGCCTGTGCGCGACTCGCGGTTGGCGGATGAGCATCCATGCGGTGCTCGACGAGACCATCGGTCGCATCCTCGACGCATGGGAGGCGGTCGAGCGGGACACCGGCCTCGTGGCCGGGCGCGGATACTCGATCGTGCACGCCGATGAGGCATCCCGCGCCAACCTCGAGCGGCTGGCGCGACTCGGTGCCGGGGTGCTCGTACAGAGCCGCCTCGTGTTGAAGGGGGCCGACTACGTCGAGGCCTGGGGTGAGACGGCGACGCGCAACGCGCCACCCATCGGCGACATGCGCGAACTCGGGATTCCGATCGGTGCCGGCACCGACGCGACGCGCGCCAATTGGTTCTCGCCGTGGGCTGCGATCTGGTGGCTCGTCACGGGCGGCACGCTCGACGGCAGGGGCATCCGCGACGAGCGTCATCGGATGTCGCGCACGGACGCCATCGCGACGTACACCCGTGACGCAGCGTGGTTCACCGGGGAAGCCGCGCACCGTGGCCGGCTCCTTCCGGGTTACGACGCCGACCTGTGCGTACCCACGCTCGACCCGTTCGGATGCTCCGACGGCGAGCTCCGCGACATCCTCAGCGACCTCACCGTGATGGGCGGTCGCATCACCCACGACTCGGGCGCCTTCGCCTGAATCGTTCCGAACCACGAAGCAGGAGGCAGACATGACCGAGATCCCCGCGCCGCGAAGGGTCGGCAACGCCGAGATCATCCACCACGAAGGGTACGACGACTCGATCGTGAGTCCCTTCGTGCCCGCGATCCGGACCGTGTCCGATGCGCGTCTCGTCTTCATCAGCGGCGTGACCGGTGCGCCGGTCTACCATGACCACCCCCACGTCGCCGAGGTGTTCGACTCGATGCCGATGGACGCCCTCGGTCAGGTGACGAACGCCTTCGACCATCTCGATCTCGCGCTCGCGGCGGCGGGATGCGAACGACACGACGTGGTCAACCTGATCCGGTTCTTCACCGACGTCGCCGAGGACCAGGATGTCGTCAACAGGCATCAGGCTCAGTGGTTCGGCGGCCATATCCCGACGAGCACGACGGTCGAGGTGACGCGCCTCGCGACGGACCCCCGCCTGCGGTTCGAATTCCACGTCGTCGCGGCTGCCCCGGCACAACGCGAGACGACGGCCCCGTGACCGGATCCTCGTCGCGGCCGACGGGGTTCAAAGCTCGTAGTCGACGACGGCCTTCTCGTCGACGAGCCGCGGGATGACCGTCTCGAGCACCCGCACGTGGCGAGGATCGGACTGGTAGACCGCAAGGGCCTCCCACGAATCGTGCTCGCTCACGAGGGCGGCGTGCCAGTGGAATCCGATACCGCTCCCGTCGGCATCGATTCGCAGTGACCGAACGCCGGGAATCACGTCGGCAAGTGGTTCCAGCGAACTCGCGAGTTCGGAGACCGCCGCAGCGCGGGCGGCATCGTCGCCCGCGAGGGCGAGCAGGACGATGTGGCGAATCACGCGGGTCTCCTCGATGGCTTACCCCGAGGATACTACTGGGCCGACGGCACTGTTCAGCTATGCTGAACAGTGCAGTTCAGATTCAGCGAACCGATTGCAGCAAGCGACAGGAGGAGCCCGATGAAGAGCACGGGTACGACAGGCACGAACGCGGTCGATTGGGAAGCGCGAGTCGACATGGAGCGCCTCCGCGACGACCGGTTGGCGCGGCTGAAGGCCGAGTTGGAGCGGTCGGACATGGGCGCGTTGCTGGCGTTCGACTTCTCGAACATCCGGTACATGACGGCGACGCACATCGGCACGTGGGCGATGGACAAGCTGATCCGGTTCAGCCTGCTGACCCGCAACACCGACCCGATCTCGTGGGACTTCGGCTCGGCCGCCAAGCACCACAAGCTCTACAACCCGTGGCTCGACGTGACGAGTGCCGAGATGGACGCCGACCCGAACGCTCCGCATGAGGGTGCGAAGCGGCCGCGCCTCGAATCCGGCGCCCGTGCCGGCATCTCGACGCTGCGCGGCGCTTTCCCGCCCGACGCCGAGATCGCCGAGGGTGTGGCGAGGAAGATCAAGCGCGAGCTCGAGAAGTTCGGGGTGGCCGACCAGCCGCTCGGCGTCGACGTGATCGAACTGCCGATCCTGTTCGCGCTGCAGAAGGAGGGCATCGAGGTCGTCGACGGCCAGCAGGTGTTCATGGAGGCACGACGCATCAAGACCGGCGACGAGATCCGACTGCTCACGCAGGCGGCGTCGATGGTGGATGCCGCGTACGAGGACCTCTACCGGTTCCTCCGCCCCGGCGTTCGCGAGAACGAGGCGGTCGGCCTCGTGGCGAAGACCCTCTACGACCTCGGCTCGGAGTACGTCGAGGGCGTGAACGCGATCTCGGGCGAGCGGTGCTCGCCCCACCCGCACGTCTTCTCGGACCGGTTGATCCGGCCGGGCGACCCGGCGTTCTTCGACATCCTGCACAGCTTCAACGGGTATCGCACCTGCTACTACCGCACGTTCGCGGTGGGTTCGGCGAGTTCGGCGCAGCGGGACGCGTACACGCGGGCCCGCGAGTACATGGACCGGGCGATCGCCCTGGTGCGTCCGGGTGCGACGACGGCCGACATCGTCGAGGTGTGGCCGAAGGCGGAGGAGTTCGGGTTCCCCGACGAGGAGGCCGCGTTCGCCCTGCAGTACGGGCACGGCGTGGGCCTGTCGATCTGGGAGAAGCCGATCTTCTCTCGGCTGACCTCGCTCGACCACCCCGAGGAGATCCAGGAGGGCATGGTGTTCGCCCTCGAGACGTACTGGCCCTCGGCCGACGGGTGGGGCGCCGCCCGCATCGAGGAGGAGGTCGTCGTCACGGCCGACGGATGCGAGGTCATCACGAAGTTCCCCGCCGAGGAGCTGCTCGTCGCCGGGCAGCGCTACTACTCCGTGGGCGGCCCGCTCGATCTCACGCGCGACTCGCAGTCGCACCTCAACACCACCTGGGGCCGCGGGGAGGCGTGAGCTTCCGGCCCGGCTACAGCATGCCTCGGCGCACCGAGACGACCGCCAGCACGACGGCCCCGACCGTCATGACTGTCGCCATCGCCCCGACCGCACCGAAGCCCGCCCAACCGTAGACCCGCTCGGCGACGGCCGTGGCGATGGCACCGCCGAGGAACGTCACGGCCATGAAGACCGTGTTCGCCCGTCCGCTCTGCGCCGGCGCGACGGAGGCGAGTGCGCGAGCCCGCGCCGACACCTGCTCACTGCTCATGCCGAACGAGATGAGGAAGAGGGCGACGACCGAGACCGGGAGCGCCTGCGGTGCGATCGCGATGGCCGTCGTTCCGACGAGCAATGCGCCGATCGAGACGGCGACCGAGCGCCGGGCTCCCACGACGGCATGCAGCGGAGCGACGCCGATCGTCGCGAGACCTCCGACGAGCCCCGCGAGTCCGATGAGGGATGCCGCGGTCACCGAGAGTCCGAGTTCATCGACGGCGTGCACGGTCGTCGTCGCCCACACCGCGATGAACGCCGCGAAGCACAGGACGTGCATGGCCGACATGAGCCGGAGCGTCGCCGACTCCCGGATGATCCCGGGAATGGACGCCAGGATCCGGCGATACCCGGGTGGGTCGACGGGTCGGTCGCGCGGTGCGAATCGCAGCGCCAGCGGAACCAGGGCGAGCATGAGCACCGCGCTCACCGCCACCGCGCCCCGCCAGCCCAGGATCTCCGCGAGCGAGCCGAGGGCCGTGCGCACCGTGAAGAGGCCCACAATGAAGGACCCGAGCAGCACTGCTGCGGTGCGTGCGCGAACCGCGGGAGGCGCAAGACGCAGCGCAGCAGCCACGAGGAGTTGTCCGATCGTGGCCGTCGAGCCGGCGACGAAGCACATCACGACGTAGAAGGCGTACGCGGGGGCGAGTGCCGCGCCGACCAGGGCGACCGCGGTGGCGAGCAGCTGCAGCGTCACCTGCGAACGCGCGGCGAACCGGTCGCCGAGCGACACGAGCAGCACGATGCCGACGGCGTATCCGGCCTGCACGGCGGTGGTGGCGGCGGCCGAGGCATCGATGGGGATGCCGAACTCCTCGGCGACGAGGGTCTGGATCGGCTGCGGGATGTAGATGACGGCGACGCCGCTCGCGGCGATGACGGCCATCGCGGCGACGCGGCGACCCCAGCGGTCGGGCGCGGAGTCCGCCTCTTCCGGTGATGGTGCCGCTGCTGCACTCGTGGCGGGCCTCCGATCGGCCGAGTTTCGCTGAACTGTACAGCAATCGCGACATGCGCGACGGCAGGGTGTACAGTCTCACTGAATTCTCAAGGAGGATCCACCCATGTTCGAGACGGAGGAGTGACGCGTGCAACTCGATGTGGGCTCGGAGTTGCGCCGGGTCAGGGAGTCGCAGAAGCTCAGCCTGCGTACGGTCGCGTCCGCGGTCGGCGTCTCGGCGAGCCTCCTGTCGCAGGTGGAGACGGGCAAGACGCAGCCCTCGGTGAGCACCCTCTATGCGCTCGTGAACTACCTCGGGATGTCGCTCGACGGTCTGCTGCGAAAAGCTCCCGCAGAACCCGCGACGGCACCCGGTTCGTCGTCGACGCCTGCCG
>DASUVU010000156.1:0-21513 GCA_036378815.1 Agromyces sp.
CCGTCCTGCAGGATCGTGTGCCGGATGTTGAGCTCCGACCCGTCGGGGTTGTACATCGGGATGACGTGGAACGTGTACGTCTCACGCAGCAGCTTCCAGTCGGGCGAGCCGTTCGTGCCCAGCTCCTTCAGCACGGCGAGCAGCGAGTCGACGCCATAGGGCTCGTTGCCGTGGATACGACCCTGCAGCCAGACCGCCTCGGGTCCGTCGCCGACCGTGGCGACGTACAGGTCGCGACCCTGTTCCGACGTGGTGACCGCGGTACCGACCTCCGCGAGCGTGGAGACGTCGAGGCCGAAGCGCGAGGTGCGCTCGAGCTTGTCGAGCTCGGCCACCAGGTCGGCGTACGTCAGGATGCTCGCGGTGTTGGTGTTGCCCTCCGTCGACGGGAACGTCGCGTCCGCTACGGCCGGCGCCGTCGCAGCGAACGGCGCGGCGATGGCGAAGGCGGCGCCGGCCGCGAGTACTGCAGCGGTACGTCGGCGGCGGCTCGGTGGTCTCGTGCTGATGGTCATCGTTGACTCCCCTGTACGTACGGAATGCCGCGATCGCGACATGAGCCCTCGGAACCCGACCGGCGAGGCCGTTTCCGAGGGCTTGGAGGGGAGCCTACGGAGATTGCTCTCCGCTTCTCAAGAGACATGTGTCCGCATTGTGTAACGCTTGTACGCCATTCGTCCACGGAGGCGCCCGAGTGCCGGGCGACCCGGCGCCGTTCCGCGACCACCATGCTCACAAGTACATGGGCGAGGATGGACGTATGACTGAAGCAACATCTGTCGCCGCCGCCTTCGAGCGCGTCGTCACGAAGCCCGAGTTCCGCATCCGCGCCACCCGCGTCGTGGCCGTCCGGGACATCGGGCCGCTCATTCGCCGGGTGACGCTCGACGGCCCCGAACTGCGCGACTTCGTGAGCGTCGGTCCCTCCGACCACGTCAAGGTGTTCTTCCCCGACCCGCAGACCGGTGCGGTGCACACGCCGACCGTGCTGGACGGTCGGCTCGTGCGGCCGACGACCGGCGTGCCCATCGCCCGCGACTTCACGCCGCTGCCGACGGTCGGCGACGACGGCGCCCCACGGGTGGACCTCGACTTCGTGCTGCACGACCACCACGCGGGTCCGGCCCGTCGGTGGGTCGAGTCCGCGAAGCCCGGCGATCCGCTCACGGTCGGCGGCCCTCGCGGCTCGCGCGGGTTCCCGGCCGGCGTCGCGCAGCTGACGCTCGTGGGTGACGCGAGCTCCCTGCCGGCGATCTCACGATGGGTGACGGATGCCGCCGACGGCGTCGTGATCCGCACGATCCTGGCGCTGGACCCGCAGGCCATCGGCGACTACCGAGGCCTTCTCGAAGGCGCCGCCATGACGAGCATCTGGCTCGACCGCAGCACGCCCGCCGACTTCGTGGCCGCGCTCGATGCGCTCGACCCGGTCACGCCCGAAGGGTTCGTGTTCGCCGCGGGTGACGCCGCCGCCGTGGCCGCGGTCCGACGGCACCTGCGCGATGTTCTCGGCCTTCCCGCCGAGCAGTACGCGGTGAGCGGGTACTGGAAGCGCGGCATCGAAGCCTTCGACCACCACGCACCGCTCGACGACGAGTGAGCTGACGCCCGGGCTCAGTGCACCAGCGAGCCCAGCCAGATCACGAGCAGCCCGAGGCTGGCCGTCACGAGCGCGCTCAGGAGCCGCCAGCCCCAGTGCCCGCCGCGCCGCGCCGCCGTCCACCAGCCGATGACCGCGAGCACCGCGGCACCCACCCAGAGCGCGAGGTAGTAGGCGACGTACTCGTCCAGCCACCCGATGGTCGCGAGGACGAGGAAGATCGTCGGCAGGACCATCGCGAGCAGCATCCCCGACGAGTGCGCGGCCGACGAGCGGGCCGCCGCGAGGATCGCGCGCAGCCGCGGCGAACCGGTCTCCTCGCGCGAGATGGTGCCCGCATAGACGTGCGCGAGCCAGAACACGACCACGGCCCCCAGCGTGAACACGAGCACCTCGAGGTCGGTGTTCTCACGCCAGGCGATGGCGATGAGCGAACTCACCAGCACCACGCCGTAGATGGCCGACTCCGAGCGATAGGCCCGGAGCATGAGCGCGGCCTCCGTCACCACCGCGCGCGACGCACGACCCGAGCGAGATCGCTTCGCCATGGTTCGAGTCTCCCACCGGGCGATTCGGGATGCCACGAGCGATCCATCCTTCGTTCGATGCGGTTCCCAGCCGCCGCCTGACACGATGGATGAACCCCCACCACCCTGGAGTTTCCGTGTCACCCAAGCACCTTTTCCGTGTCCTCGCGTTCGCCGAGGCCGTCACATGGACGATCCTCATCACGGCCCTCGTCCTGAGGTACGCGGCCGGCCTCGACGCCGCGGTCCTCATCGGCGGATCGATCCACGGGTTCGTGTTCCTCGCCTACGCGTTCCAGGCGGTGCTCGTGGGTGTGAACCAGCGCTGGAGCATCGGGCTCATCGCGTTCGCCGTGCTCACCGCGGTCGTGCCGTACGCGACGATCCCGTTCGAGGTCTGGCTGATGCGACGCGGCCGCCTCGAGGGCGACTGGCGGCGCGAGGCGGGCGACCATCCAGCCGACGGATCCTGGGTGAACCGGATGCTGCGGTGGTTCCTCGCCCGTCCGGTGCTCCTCACCGTGGTCGCCGTCGTCGGAATCGCCGCGGTGTTCACCGCGCTGCTCGTCATCGGCCCGCCCGGCGGCCGCGAGGCATAGCGGCGGAGGGCGGCGGGTAGACTTGCACGGTCAGGCATCCGCCCCGCGGCATCCGCTCGCCGCCGTTCCCTGGAGCTCGCCACCTGTGACCACTGAAGCACCCGACACGACCGCGCCGCCCAACGCGACGACACAACCGAAGCCGGTGCTCGACACGGTCGAGGTCGCTGCGACCACGCCCGTGAAGGAGCAGCCGTACGCGGCGCTCGGCCTGAAGCCCGACGAGTACGAGCGCATCCGCAACATCCTCGGCCGCCGCCCGACGAGCGCCGAGCTCGCGATGTACTCGGTCATGTGGAGCGAGCACTGCTCGTACAAGTCGTCGAAGATCTACCTGCGCCAGTTCGGCAAGAAGGTCACGCCCGAGATGAAGCAGCACCTGATGGTGGGCATGGGCGAGAACGCCGGCGTGCTCGACATCGGCGAGGGCTGGGCGGTCACGTTCAAGATCGAGTCGCACAACCACCCGAGCTACATCGAGCCGTTCCAGGGCGCCGCGACCGGCGTCGGCGGCATCGTGCGCGACATCATCTCGATGGGGGCGCGCCCCGTCGCGGTGATGGACGCGCTGCGCTTCGGCGCCATCGACCACCCCGACACCGCCCGTGTCGTGCACGGCGTCGTCAGCGGCATCTCGTTCTACGGCAACTGCCTGGGCCTGCCGAACATCGGCGGCGAGACCTGGTTCGACTCGGTGTACCAGGCGAACCCGCTCGTGAACGCGCTCGCGGTGGGGGTGCTGCGGCACGAAGACCTGCACCTCGCGAACGCGAAGGGTGCGGGCAACAAGGTCGTGCTCTTCGGCGCGCGCACGGGCGGCGACGGCATCGGCGGCGCGTCGATCCTCGCGTCCGACACGTTCGCCGAGGGGGGCCCCACGAAGCGCCCCGCGGTGCAGGTGGGCGACCCGTTCGCCGAGAAGGTGCTCATCGAGTGCTGCCTCGAGCTCTTCGCCGGCGACCTCGTCGAGGGCATCCAAGACCTCGGCGCGGCCGGCATCTCGTGCGCCACGTCCGAGCTCGCGTCGAACGGCGACGGCGGCATGTCGATCGTGCTCGACGAGGTGCTGCTGCGCGACCCCACACTCACGCCCGAGGAGATCCTCATGTCCGAGAGCCAGGAGCGCATGATGGCCATCGTGCGCCCCGAGAAGCTCGACGGATTCCTCGAGGTCGTGAAGAAGTGGGACGTCGAGACGAGCGTGCTCGGCGAGGTCACCGACACCGGCCGCCTGTCGATCACGTGGCGCGGCGAGGAGATCGTGAACGTCGACCCCCGCACCGTCGCGGTCGACGGCCCCGTGTACGAGCGCCCGGTCGCCTACCCCACGTACCTCGACGCGCTGCAGGCCGACGGGGCATCCGGTCTCGAACGCCCGCAGACGCCCGAAGCGATCCGCGACCAGTTCCTCCGGCTCATCGGCAGCGCCAACCAGGCGGATGCCGCGTGGGTCACGAGCCAGTACGACAAGTACGTCGGCGGCAACACCGCGCTGAGCTACCCCGACGACGCGGGAATGGTGCGGGTCGATGAGCAGTCGGGACTCGGCGTCTCGGTCGCCACCGACGCGAACGGCCGCTACTCGCAGCTCGACCCTCGCCAGGGTGCGAAGCTCGCGCTCGCCGAGGCGTATCGCAACGTGGCCGTCACGGGCGCGAAGCCCATGGGCGTCAGCGACTGCCTGAACTTCGGCTCCCCCGAGAACCCCGAGGTCATGTGGCAGTTCTCCGAGACGGTCGAGGGGCTCTCCGACGGATGCCTCGAGCTCGCCATTCCCGTCACGGGCGGCAACGTGAGCTTCTACAACCAGACCGGCGACGTGCCGATCCACCCGACGCCCGTGATCGCCGTGCTCGGCGTGATCGACGACGTCGCCCGGCGCATCCCCTCGGGCTGGCAGGACGACGGCCACAACATCTACCTGCTCGGCGACACCGCGGCAGAGCTCGACGGCTCGGCATGGGCCGATGTGGTGCACGCCCACCTCGGCGGTCACCCGCCTGCCGTCGACCTCGGTCGCGAGAAGGCGCTCGCCGAGCTGATCAACGCCGCGGCGATCGAGGGACTCATCGACTCGGCGCACGACCTCAGCGACGGCGGCCTCGCGGTCGCGCTCGCCGAGGCGGTCGGTCGCTTCGGCGTCGGCGCGCGCATCGTGCTCGATGAGGCAATGCAGGACGCGGGCCTCGACTCCGCGACCATGCTCTTCTCCGAGTCCACCGGCCGGGTCATCGTCTCGGTCCCACGCGAAGACGACGTGAAGTTCCGCGGACTGTGCGAGGGCCGGGGCTATCCCGTCCGTCGTATCGGCGTGACGGATGCCGCGTCGGACGCACTCGAGGTGCAGGGCATGTTCACCGTGCCGATCGACGAGCTGCGCTCGGTGAACCGCGCACCGCTCGCCGACGCGTTCGGCCCCATCACCGGACACTGAGCAGGCACGCCATGACCCGCGATCCCGCCGAGCGGCAGACCTACCCGGCCCTGTATGCGTCCGAGCACGGCGGGTTCAGCGTGGTACCGGCGGCGTACGTGTTCCTCGTGGACGGCGACCGCGTGCTGCTGCAGCTGCGCGCCAACACCGGCTACTACGACGGCTACTGGGCCGCGTCGGCGGCCGGCCACGTCGAGGCGGGCGAGCCGGTCACCGAGGCGGCCGTGCGCGAGGCATCCGAGGAGCTCGGCATCCGCATCGTACCCGCCGACCTGGATCCGCTCACGGCCATGCACCGAACCGCGCCGACCGGGCTCGCGGTCGACCAGCGCGTCGACTTCTTCTTCGCCTGCCGCCAGTGGACCGGCGAGCCCCGGCTGCTCGAGCCGAAGGCCGATGACGTGCGCTGGTTCGACCTCGATGGGCTTCCCGACAACGTCGTGCACCACGAACGATTCGTGCTCGACGGATGGCGCGACGGCACACTCCCCACGATCTCGGCGTTCGGCTTCTGATCATGGATGGCGCGTCCCTCCTGCTGGCCGGCCTCGTCGTGCTCTTCGCGGCCGCGATCGTGGTGGGCATGACCGTCCGTGCTGTCCGAGCATCTCGCGGACAGCGGTTGCGCGCCGCGTTCGCGCCGATCATGGGTGCCGGCGAGGTCTACCAGGAACTCCACACCGGCCAGAAGGGCCTGCGGGACTCCGTCATCGAGTCGATCCAGGAGCAGGAGCACGGCGGCGGTGCCGACCGGGGTGCTGGCGCCGACCGATCGGGTCGCGACGCCTGACTCAGAAGACGATGACCCCCGCGAGGTAGCTGAGGGCCATGGTCGCAGCCCCGATGGTGAGCGTTCGCCCGAGCGCCCGCGGCACCGAGGTGCGGGCCGAGATCGCGATGAGCACGCTCGTGATCGCCAATGACAGCAGCACCGCGATGAAGACCGCCCAGCTCTCCCATGCGGCGGGATAAGCCAGCAGGATGCACAGCGGCAGCGCCGATCCGACGGCGAACGCCAGGGCGGCGGCGAGCGCACCGAGGAAGGGCTCGGCCGCGCGTGTCGGCGCGGTGATGCCGTGCTCGGTCTCGAGTTGGGCGGCGAGCGCGTCGTGCGCGAACATCTGCTCGGCGGTCGCGCGGGCGAGCTCCCGTTCCACGCCGCGCTCCTCGAAGTGATCGGCGAGGTCGGCGAGATCGTCGGAGGACTCCTCGCGCAGGTCGCGCTCCTCGTCGGCGATGACGGCCCGCTCGGCGTCGCGTTCAGCAGCGAGCTCGGATCGGTACCACCCCACCTGCGCCCCCTCCGCACTGCGCCGACGCTGCACGCCGCCACACCCGATCTGCGTCACACGGTAGCGGAATCATGCACCTCCGGCAGAGCCGGCGGTCATCCGGCACCGCAGTCGTAGACCTCGACCGAGAATCTCACCGCGCTCAGGCGTTCGGCCGGTACGCACCCCCAGCGTTCCAGCGCCTCGGACACCGCCGCCAGTGATTCGCCGTCATCGGAGGGCGAATACACCGCGACTCGCCCGTGCGCTTCGGCCGGCGGCTCGGGCGACGCCGCGCTGATGCCCCATAAGCTCGCCGACGCGGCGGGCGGGCTGAGCAGGAGCACATCTTCCGCGCCATCGAGCGCACGGGGGTAGGCGATGCCGATTCCCCTCGCGGTGGGCACGGTGTAGACGACGGTATCGGCCGAGGCCCCGACGTCTGCGAGCGCCCGATACTCGTCACCCGCCTTCGACCCCTCATCCCGCTGCGCGACGAGCGGTCCGATCAGGGCTGCGACGAGCAGCACCAGCACCACGGGTGCCAACACCTTCCGTGGGCGCAGGAGCAGGAGCCCTTCGGCAATGAGCAGGCATGCTCCCGGCGCTGCGAACACGAGGTAGCGCTCCTGGTAGAGCTCGACGCCGACCAGCACCGGGATGGCGAGCGCGAGGGTCGGCACCGCGAACCACGTGACTGCGAAGAGAACCGACGAACGTGCCGGCCCCCGTGCGGCGACGAGGGCGACGCAGCCGAGCGCGCCGACGATGATCGCCGCGATCACCGCGGAGGGGAGCGTCGACGAGAGACCGGCACCGTCGCGGGGGCCGAGGAACAACTGGCCGATCGCGACCTTCCCGGCCAGTCGAATCGGGTCGAGATCGATCCAGTCGAGTTGCTGCCGCTGAGTCATCGCAGCCAGGAAGAGCGGGATCCCCGCGAGCAGCGAGGCTCCCCATGCGAGCACGAAGCCCGGTCGCAGCACGCCCACACGGCCGATCAGTCGTACGTACACGGCATGCGCCACGATCACGAGCACGGTCATGATCGAGAACAGCAGGGAGACGAGCAGAAGGAGGCCGTAGACCGACCAGCGCCAGCCGCCGCGCTTCAGGGCGGACTGCAGCGCCGCGAGCGCCCAGACGCAGGCCGCCAGCGCGAACGCGTATCCCCGCGCCTCCGCGCCCGACCACGCGATCCCGGGCAGCACTGCGAAGCACAGTCCGGCCGCAGCCGCGATGAGGGGTCCCCTGAAGCGATGTACGAAGAGGACGAAGCCGGCGCATGCCGCAGCCAGGGCGATCAGGGACAGCGCGCGCGTCGCGACCTCGCCGGCACCGAAGAGGTCGATCCATCCGCTGAGCAGCGCGTAATGCGCTGCGTGCACGGCATCGACGGTCTGGATGAGCGCGGCGAGCTCGGAGGGGGATCGATCGGCCCCGCTGAGCGACGCCGCCTCATCGAACCAGTACGAGGGCATGCCCAGGCCGATCGCACCCGTGATGAGCACGAGCGCCGCAGCGGTCACCGGGAGCATCACCTCCCAGCGCGCACCCCGCGCGAGTGACGCGACGCGCCGCACAGCAGACGGAGAGGCCTGCTCTTCGGCGATCATCGCCCGCCTCTCTGCGCCCCGACACCGGCACGCTCAATCTAATGGGTCGACGGCGGGTTCTCATGGGTCGACGGCGGGTTGCCCAGTTGTCGGCCCGGTCCAGGCAGGTCACGTCCCCTGCGGAGGGTGCAGCAGCAGGTCGGCACGGTCGATGAGGTAGGCCTCGAACCCGATGAGCGCGTCGGGCTGCGTCGGGCTCCATCGCACGAGCACCTTCGCACCGCCGCGGCCGTCTCCACCTATGACGAGCGGGCCGGATGCCCCGGTGCCGGCGAGTCGGTCGAAGTCGACGGCCGTCGCGGCGAAGTCGACGGTCTCACCCTCGGGGATGCCGCCCTTGACCGCCGCCGCACGGAGCGCCCGCTGCTCCGCCACCGCGTTCGCCGTGACGCTCTTGCGGGCGGCTCGCTCCGCCCGGATGACGCGGCCGGTCCCGTACACCGCGCCATCGGCGTCGAGCAGTAGCACGCCGAGCCGCCAGACCCGCCCCAGCGCCGTCATGCGCGCGGGCCGCGAGATGCCGAGCACCCGGCGTTCCGGCACGAGGTCCGCGAGCGTCTCGGTGCGCACGTCGGCGGCGGCGAGGGATGCCACGGTGCGCGCGACCGCGGACGCGGCACGCGAGACCGCGTCACGCGCCGCCGCGGCGGCGACCGGGTCTGGCGGGCTCGCGGCATCCGTCATCGCGACCTGCCGACGAGTTCCAGGAGCGCGAGGCCGTACGCCTCCGACACGTCGGGGTGTTCGAAGCACCGCCGCTCACCCGCGAGCTCGATCTCGACCTCGAACGCGTCGGGGAGACGCCGGAGCACGCGGAACGTCGCCCGCAGCAGCTCACGGAGCTGGTCCTCGCGTGGCAGCCACACCGCATCGGCGAAGGCGACGGAGTCGAGCGCCCACTCGGTGGTGCCGTTGAAGGCGAGGATCGTGCCGGTCGGGTAGCGCCGCGCCTCGATCGTCATCTCGCTCACGGTGAAGACGTCGGCCTCGACCTCCGCCTCCACCTCGTCGGGCAGGTCGAGCTGGAAGCGGTCGCCCGACTCGGGGTGCCACACCAGGCCGGCGTCCTTGAGGGCGAGCGCGAGCTCCCTGCTGATCATCTCCCCATGCTGCCCCGGATCCGGTCGCCACGTCGAGGTGATGCGATCATGTGCGGCGCCGGGAGTTGGTCAGTCGTCCCGGCGAATGCGCGCCGGTCCCAGTGCGGCGCCGAGCCCGACCACGACGATGCCCGCGAAGAGCAGGCCCCAGCGCGCGGTGAGGAGTCCGATCAGGCCGAGCAGGATGCCGACGACCACGACCACGCGGGCGAGCAGCCGTCGCACGCGCGGCGATGACGTCCAGCGGCGCTGGGTCACGATCCCGGGGCCCCGTCGAAGGGTGGCCGCTGGGCCCCGCCGAGGGGCACCTCGAACGCCCTTCGGGTCGCCTGTTCGGCGAAGGCCCACACGCGGGCTCCGATCACCGGATCGGTCGATACGCGCGTCGGGACCTGGAGCGTCGGCTCACCCCGCGTCCGCAGGCGCGGCCCCCAATACTGCCCGCTCTCGACCTCGGGCGCCGTGAGGGCGTGCAGCACGATCTCGGCGCCGCGGTGCTTGCCCTGCGCGAACGGTGCCTGGAACGCGTCGGCGAAGCGCTTGCCGCGCGACGGCTCGTTGACACCCGGCACGGTGGGGGTGCGTCCGCCGATCGAGTAGCCGGGGTGCGCGACCACGCTGAGGACGGGCGACCCGCTCGCGCGGAGACGTCGATCGAGCTCGAACCCGATCACCTGCGTCGCGATCTTCGACTGCGCGTACGCCCGCCACGGGTCGTAGCCGCGCTCGAGCTGCAGGTCGTCGACACGGAACGTCGAGAGCCGGGTCGAGAGCGAACCGAGCGAGACGATGCGAGCCCGCTCGGCCAGGTTCGGGAGCAGTCGGCCGAGCAGCGCGAAGTGTCCGAGCACGTTGGTCGCCAGCACCAACTCGTTGCCGTCGACCGACTCCCGGCGGGCGCGAGGCGGGTGCACGATGCCGGCGTTGGCCACCACGCCGTCGAGCGGTGCCGATGCGAGCAGCCGTTCACTGCCCGCCGCGACCGAGTCGAGCGACGACTGGTCGATCACGATCGTCTCGACGGACCCTTCGGCGGAACCCGGGAACCGCCATCTGGGCAGGACGCTGCGGATGGCCGACACCGCGGCATCCAACCGCTCGGCGCTCCGCCCGCTCATCACGACGTGCGCTCCGACGCCCGCGAGGCGCGCCGCGGTGAAGAAGCCGAGCCCGGCATTGGCGCCGGTCACGAGATAGCGGCGACCCGCCGATGACGGCAGCGGAGGTGGGTACCAGCTCACAGTTCGTCGGCGGTCCCGTTGCCCACCGCGATCTCCTCGTGGTGCTGGATGACCTCGGCGACCACGAAGTTGAACCACTTCTCGGCGAACGCCGGGTCGAGGTGCGCGTCCACCGCGAGCGCCCGCAGCCGGGCGATCTGCCGCTTCTCGCGCTCGGGATCGCTCGGCGGCAGTCCGTGGGCCGCCTTCAGCCGTCCGACCTGCTGCGTGAACTTGAAGCGCTCCGCGAGCAGGTGGATGAGGGCCGCGTCGATGTTGTCGATGCTCGAGCGGATGCCGAGCAGCTCGCTCATCGCCGCATCGCGTTCGTCGATGGCGCCGTCAGTCATGCTTCGACCCTACCCGCGCACGCCCCCGATTCGAGTTGCCCGTTTCTGCGCAGAATCGGGCAACTCGATGTTCGCCGGGGGCCGGACTCAGTCCGTCGTGACGGCCGCGCGATCGAGCAGCGGGCGCGTCGCGGCGAGTCCGAGCCAGACCACGCCGATCCCCGCGGCCAGCACGGCGGCGATCACGGCCAGCGACAGCGGCGCCACGATCAGCGTCACGCCGGTGAGCGGCAGCATCACGACGGCGGCGGTGAGCGCGGCCCCGATGGCGGTGATGCGCAGCGGCGACATCACCGAGCGTCGGCGCGCGGCATCCATCGTGCGAACCGGCATGCCGAGCTTGCCGAGCGACTGGAAGAGGTCGCGGCGGTCGAGGATCGACGCGGCCTGGTTCACGCCGACCGAGCACGCGACCATGACGAACGATGCCACCACGGTGATGAGGATTCCGGTTCGGATGTCATCCACCAGCAGCTTCGATTCGAGATCGGCCGACGCGCCGAGCGCGCCCAGTACCGCGACGCCCGAGCCGGCGAACACGGCCATGAAGCTCGTCATCGCAACGCCCGACACCTGGCGCCACGCGGCCTTCGGCGATTCGAGCACGGTCCGCGCAGCGAGCAGCTTCGCGGGAGTCTTCGCCGATCCGGCCTGCGCCCGCGCGACGAGCCTGATGACCCACGGTCCGACGAGGTTCTGCACCGCGAGCGCGCCCCCGAACGCGAGGCCGAGCATCGCGAGGATCATGACCGCTGATGCCGCGACCTGCAGCACCGCGATGATGCCGACGGCGAGCGCCACCACCACGGCCCCGATCACGAGACGGAGCCAGTGCAGCCTCGGCGCATCCTGGCGGGCGCGCACGCCGAGCGGCGAGATCACCACCAGCCGCAGGCCGACCACGGCGCTCACCGCGGCCAGCAGCGAGACGCCGAGTGGCACCGCGACGAGCGCAGGCCAGCCCAGCAGCACGCCGTCGACGCCGAGCGCCTCTCCGCGGAACGGGATGAGCGCGAGTGCGGGGACGAGTGCGAAGTACAGCACGACGCCCGCAAGGGCGCCGACGGTCGCCAGCACCACGGACTCGATCACGGCGAGCGCCGATACGGTCGCGGGCGTCGCCCCGAGCAGCCTCAGGGTGGCGAGTCGGTCGTCGCGTCGCCGCGCAGAGAGGCGGGCGGCGGCTCCGCCCAGCGAGGCGAGCGGCACGACGAGCAGGACCAGCGCGACGACGGCCAACGCCTGGTACGTCATGGCGAGGTCGTCGGTCCACGTCCAGAACGACTGGGCGCCCCCGATCACGGCCAGCAGGAGCGCGGTCACGATTCCGAACGCGACGACCGGCAGCGCGGCGGCCGTCGCTCCCGTCGTCCCCGGACGCGCGAGCAGCCAGGCGACCCGGGCGATCACGCGGCCGCCTCGGTCGCCGCCACCCGCTCGCCCACGATGCGCCCGTCGCGCATGTCGACGATGCGTGAGCAGCGGGCGGCCACCTGCGCATCGTGCGTCACGAGCACGAGCGTGCGCCCCTGCCCGGTGGTCGAGTCGAGGAGCGCCTGCATGACCTCCGAGGAGGTCGCCGAGTCGAGTGCGCCCGTGGGCTCGTCGGCGAAGACGACCGATGCCCCCGTGACCTGCGCCCGCGCGATGGCCACGCGCTGCGCCTGGCCGCCCGAGAGTTGGCCGATTCGACGATCCTCCATGCCGGCGAGCCCCAGCGCGGCGAGCCAGCCCCGGCCGTACTCCTCGGCGCGGCCGCGCGGCATCCCGTTCAGCATGAGTGCGAGCGCGACGTTCTCGACCGCGGTGAGCTCCGGAATGAGCAGCCCCTGCTGGAAGACGAACCCGAACGCCTCCCGGCGCAGTCGAGAACGTTCGCGCTCGCTGAGTCCCGTGATCTCCACGCGCCCGGCTCCGGACAGGAAGTCGACCGTACCGGCGTCGGGTCGCGTGATCCCCGCGAGGCAGTGCAGCAGCGTCGTCTTGCCCGAACCCGATGCGCCCATGATGGCGAGCGACTCGCCGGTCCGAACCGAGAGGTCGACCCCCGCGAGGGCGCGGGTCTGACCGAATGACATGCTGAGGCTGGATGCCTCGATCACGAAGGAACTCATGCATCCGAGCCTGCCGTGGCGGGTGCCGCGCCCGCGTCGGGCCGCAGTCGCATGCCACGCGGCATCCGTCATCCTCGAGGATGACATCCGCTGCGCGCCGAGGAGTCGCGAAGCACCGTCGGGAGACACGAGTGCGGCGCGGCATCCGAGTCCCCATTCGGATGCCGCGCCGCAGTCTCTGCCGGCGATCAGCGGGGCGTGGCCCGCCGGATCACCAGGTAGCCGCCGATCGCGCAGATCGCGGCGAGTCCGAGGACGACGGTGAACACGCCCACGACGCCGATGCCGTTGAACCACTCGAAGACCGTCGGCCAGCCCTCGGTGAACGTGATCGTGGCGACCGCGGCGAGCACCACGGTGATGGCGCCGGCCGCGAGGGCCAGCATGCCGCGCATGCGCCACCGGAGGTACACGGTCGTGGCGCTGGCCCCGATGAAGAGCACGAAGAGCTGGAGCGCGAGCGTCGTGTAGAAGTCGACCAGCCACCCGTTCTGTCCGTACCAGAGCGCGTCGAACATGGAGATTCCGACCCACCAGCCAACAGTCGCCTTCTCGATCTGCACGAGCGTTGCGATGGCGATGGCGTTCAGCAGCGAGACGATGCCGAACATCAGGCTCGTGCCCAGCCAGAAGTCCCGTCTCGTGGCGCCGAATCCCAGTGCGAACGACAGCGTCATGCCGATGGCCTGCACGCCGACGGCGACGAGGTACCACTGGGGTGACAGGACCGCCCAGCTGTAGCGCATGCCCTCGCGCATCTCGACCGGATCTGCCCCGGCGCCCGTGACGATGATGCCGATCACGAGCATGACGAGCCAGGCACCGCCGAGGATGATCCACGGGATCCCGAAGAACACCGAGGGTGTCACGGCGTGCAGGCGGACGATTCGCCAGATCTCCTGGAACCGCGAACGCGGCTCGGTGCGGACGAGCGGTCGGTCCATGACGGCGGTCATGCGGCCACCTCCTGTTCGGTCGAGCCGGCACGCAGGTCGGTGCCGGTCATGTGGACGATGAGCTGCTGGAGCGAGACGGGTGCCAGCTCGAGGCCGAGCCCGGCGGCCTCGATGCGGTCGGCCTTGCTCAGGCGGCCGTCGATGGTGACGGATGCCAGTCCGCCGATGCCCTCGCGGCCGATCACCGCCCGGTCGGCGACGAACGACTCGACGGCTGCTCGGCCGCCGGCCACGGTCGTGGCCGAGCCGCGCACCTCGTCGGCGTCGCGATCGAGCAGGATGCGGCCCTGGTCGATCACCAGCAGGTGCTCGAGGAGGTTCGCGACCTCGTCGATCAGGTGGGTCGAGAGCACGATGGTGCGCGGGTGCGCGGCGTAGTCCTCGAGGAGCCGATCGTAGAAGATCTGCCGCGCGACGGCGTCGAGGCCGAGGTAGGGCTCATCGAAGAAGGTCAGGGGCGCCCGTGACGCGAGGCCGACGATGACGCCGACCGCAGACAACTGGCCGCGCGAGAGCTTCTTGATGTACCGATTGAGCGGAAGCCGGAAGTCCTCGACGAGTCGCTCGGCGAATGCGGCGTCCCAGTTCTCGAAGAACCACGGTGCCGCCTTCAGCACATGCGAGGCGTGGAAGCTGTCGGGGTAGCGCTGCGACTCCGCGATGAAGCAGATTCGCCGCAGCACGTCGGCGTGCTCGGCAGGCGCGCGGCCGAACACCTCGATCTCGCCGCCGTTCGGGAAGATCTGACCGGTCAGCATCTGCATGACGGTCGTCTTGCCGGCGCCGTTGCGACCGAGCAGGCCGTAGATGCGGTTCTCCTCGAGTGAGAAGTCGACCGCGTCGACGGCGGTGAACGAGCCGTATCGCTTGGTGAGTCCGCTGGCGCGGACCACGGTGCGGGTCATGAGTTGATCCTTTCCGCGCGGAGGAGCCCCGCGAGTTCGTCGATGTCGATGCCGAGCTTCTCGGCTTCCACGATGAGAGGTCTGATGTACTCGGTGGCGAAGTCGGCCCTGCGACGCTCGATGAGCCGTGTCCGCGCGCCCTGGGTCACGAACATGCCGATCCCCCGTCGCTTCTCCACGATTCCGTCGTCGACAAGGCGATTCACCCCTTTCAGTGCGGTGGCCGGATTGACTCGGAGGAATGCGGCGAACTCGTTCGTCGACGGGATCTGGCTGCCCTCGGGCAGCGATCCGTCGATGATGTCGTTCTCGACCTGTTCTGCGATCTGGAGGAAGATCGGTCGCGATTCGTCCAATGTGTGTCGGCCCTATCTGGTTGCGTGCCGAACCTCGTTGGTTCATTACTTATGTAACTAACCAACCATGTATCGAACCAGGTGTCAAATCGCATCCACTGGTCGAGCGGCGCTACTCGGCCGGCAGTGGCGCGCGGCGGCGCGGCATCCGGAGCCTGCCCTGTGCCAGCAGGATGCCGAGCAGCACCAGCACGGCGCCCACCGGCTCGTGCCACGAGAATCGCTCGCCGAGGAGGATGACTCCGAGCGCCACGCCCACCACGGGCGTCACGTACGTGACGGTCGACGTGCCCGTCGGGCCCCAGGCGCGCAGGACGTTGATGTTCCAGATGTAGGCCAGTCCGGTGCCGAGCACGCCGAGGGCCAGCAGCGAGCCGACGATCGTCCAGTCGAGCTCGACGGGCGACAGCGCGAGCCACGGCGTGAGTGCGATCATCACCACGGCCGAGACGCCGATGGACAGGAACGCGAACGTCGCCGGCGCGATCGGCCGCTGGCTGAGGAACCGTCGCTGGTAGCCGAACGTGAATCCATAGCAGAGCGTCGCCACGAGGCAGGCGAGCTGCCCGGCGAGGCTGCCGGTGACGGCCTGGTACTGCCACGGGCCGATGATGACGAGCACTCCGGCGATGCCGACGCCGACGCCCACCCATCTGCTGAGCCCGAGCCGCTCGACCCGGAACACGAGCGTCGCCATGAGTGCCGTCATGATCGGGGTCGTCGCGTTGTAGATCGACGCGAGGCTCGACGAGACGAACTGCTCGGCCCACGCGAAGCAGATGTACGGGATGACGCACGTGGTGAGCGAGACCACGAGGAAGTGCAGCCAGACGATGCGTTCTCGGGGCAGCACCGGTCGGGGCGTGCCATCCGCCCGCGGCACCCTCGGGCGCGTGATGAGCACGATGATGCCGAGGGCCAGCGCGCCGAGCAGTGTGCGCGACCACGCGACCTGCCCGAACGAGACACCCTCGAGCGCGACCTTCATGAAGAGGAAGCTCGCGCCCCAGACCGTGCCCATCGCGAGGAACTGCACCCACGTCGACAGCCGACCCGGTCGCTTCGGGGCGGATGCCGCGGGCGTGGACTCCGCGGGCTCGACGGTCGTGGTTGTGCTCACCGGTGCAGCGTACGCCGACCCACCCACCGCGGTGGAGGGATCCCGATGTGCCTGTCCGGAATCCGCTGAAGGTCGGCAGATGCGGCCCGGCACGTGCCGACGAGGCATCCCCCGTCACTTGGCGCGCACACCGTCGCGCCACTTAGGCTGACGGGATGACCAGCCATTTCGATGTCGTCGTCCTCGGCGCCGGTCCCGGCGGGTACGTCGCCGCGGTGCGCGCCGCTCAGCTCGGGCTCAAGACCGCCGTGATCGAGGAGAAGTACTGGGGCGGGGTGTGCCTGAACGTCGGATGCATCCCCTCGAAGGCGCTCCTCCGCAACGCGGAGCTCGCCCACATCTTCCATGACCAGGCCGCGCAGTTCGGCATGAGCGGAGACGTGACCTTCGACTACGGGGTCGCCTACGATCGCAGCCGCCAGGTGGCCGACGGCCGGGTCAAGGGCGTGCACTACCTGATGAAGAAGAACAAGATCACCGAGCTCGACGGTCGCGGCACGTTCCGCGACGCGAACACGATCGACGTCGCGAAGGCCGACGGGTCGACCGAGACGGTGACGTTCGACAACGCGATCATCGCGACCGGTTCCCGCGTGAAGCTCCTGCCCGGCGTCGAGCTCTCGCAGAACATCGTCACGTACGAGACGCAGATCCTTTCGCGCGACCTGCCCCGTTCGATCGCGATCGTCGGCGCTGGCGCGATCGGCATGGAGTTCGCATACGTCCTGCGCAACTACGGCGTCGAGGTGACGATCATCGAGTTCCTCGATCGGGCGCTTCCGAACGAGGACGTCGACGTGTCGAAGGAGATCACGAAGCAGTACCGCAAGATCGGCGTGCCGATCCTCACGTCGACGAAGGTGCAGACGGTCACCGACAACGGGGCATCCGTCACCGTCTCGTACGAGGGCGCCGACGGGCAACCGGGCTCACTCGAGGTCGACAAGGTGCTCATGGCCGTGGGCTTCGCCCCCAACGTCGAGGGCTTCGGGCTCGAGAACACGGGCGTCCAGCTCTCCGACCGCGGCGCCATCGACATCGACGACGTGATGCGCACCAACGTGCCGCACATCTACGCCATCGGCGACGTCACGGCGAAGCTCATGCTGGCCCACGTCGCAGAGGCGCAGGGTGTCGTGGCGGCCGAGACGATCGGCGGCGCCGAGACGATGACGCTCGGCGACTATCGCATGATGCCGCGTGCGACGTTCTGCTCGCCGCAGGTCGCGAGCTTCGGCCTCACCGAGCAGCAGGCCCGCGACGAGGGCTACGACGTGAAGGTCTCGACCTTCCCGTTCAGCGCGAACGGCAAGGCGCACGGCCTCGGCGACCCGGTCGGGTTCGTGAAGCTCATCGCCGACGCGAAGTACCTCGAGCTGCTCGGCGGCCACCTCATCGGTCCGGATGTCTCGGAGTTGCTGCCCGAGCTCACCCTCGCGCAGAAGTGGGATCTCGGCGCGCTCGAGCTCGCCCGCAACGTGCACACGCACCCGACGCTCTCGGAGGCGCTGCAGGAGGGATTCCACGGCCTCGCCGGCCACATGATCAACATGTAGAAGCGGCTGATCTTCCGCCCATGTGAGCCAGAATCGGACTCAGCCGTCGACCGTCGAACGGTTTCCGCGTCAAGAGGTCGAGTAGGTCGAAGTGCCGACTTGAGGGCCTCGCCCGCCTGCTGGGATGGTCGCGTTTAACGCTTCCACCACCTGCGAGGACTGAGGACTGAGGCATCGATCAAACCCACCGAGCAGCACGCCGGTGTGTGTGATCGAACGCCCTTGTCGATGGTGAGAGTGGACTCCAAGTTGGAGTGATCGAAACAGATGAGGGGGGCGAACTGTGCTACCACCACAGGGCGGCTTTACATGGGGGATTATCGGCGACCAACTGATCTGCCGGAAAGGGGGAAAGACACAAGCCGTGGTGGGCTTCGCCCGCGTGGCGCGAACGACCGAACACCATGATGAGGCACTGCAGGATCTGACCGATCGCATCAACGAGCTGGTGGAAGGCCACCCGGCCGCGCGCCGAAGGAGCGACGGTCGGGAACTGAGCATGATCCTGACACCCGACGGCTGGATGCTGGCGTACACGATGAACCAGCACGACAGAGACTGGTCGGCGGAGCACGGCACCGGCGAGGTGCTCGACCTGGACAGCGGCGACGACGACGTGATCCGGGAGAAGTTGGGGTTGGCTTAGACGACCCGAACGGCGAGGTGCTCGCGCTTGCCGTCGTGCTGGTCGTCGTCTCAGCCTCGCGACACCGCAGCGTGAGCGCCGCCGCCCGCTCACCGAGACGCCCCTGGCGCCTGACGGATGGAGTGGAGCTCGTGGGCTGGCGGTGAACGTCAGTCCTTCCCGTTCCCCTTCCCCGCTTTGTCTTTGCCTTTGCCTTTGCCGTCCTTGCCGTCGTTCTTCGGATCCTTGCCGCCGGAATCGTCGTCGCCGCCCGAGCTGCTGCCTTGGGTCCGCGCCTGATCGAGCTGCTGCTGGAGTTGCGACTCCACTTCCTGGAGCTGTTGCTGGAGTTGCGCCTGCGCCTCCTGGACACGCTGCCGCTCGGCTTCCTCCGCGGCCGCAGCGATTGCAGCCTCGAGATCGTGACGGACGAGTTCCATCGCCCGCGTGATGGATTCCAAGCGTTCGGCGCCCAGCTTTCCAGCACCCTGCGCCTTGGCGACCTCGAGAGCCATCGTGTCGAGGTCGTCGATGGCGGTCTGCCAGTCGCCGGCCACACTCGCCTCGCTGATCGACACGACATACCCACGCAGGCTGTCCTGGGTTGCCTGGTCATATGTCGGTGCGCAGCCGCTGAGCAACAGCGACGCGACAACCGCAGCTGCGAGCAGGATCGAACGAATCAACGGACCTCCAGTCGCCGCCACGATACCCATGACATCGAGTCGTTCGAGTCGGGGTTGACACGGGCTGTCAAGGGGCTGTGGCAAACGTTGGGCACGGCGTTTCGGCGCGTTCCTCACGCGGCTCGCACGTGAACGCAGGGACAACTGCCGTGTCAGCGGCGCGCCGCGGCATCCGCTACCGGCGTGTCGCGCAGTTCTTCCTGCACCGGCGCGCTTGGAGCACCGCTAGCCGTTCCGCGGCGGCAGCTCCACGGGCCGGTCGCCCCACGCGGCGAGTCGCGCCTCGAGCCGCGCCCGCACGGCCGGCCAGTCGTCGATGATCACCGAGTACACCGCGGAGTCCCGCCACGACCCGTCGGCTCGCGGCTTCTCGCGCCGGGCGATGCCCTCGAACTGCGCGCCGAGCTTCAGGATCGCGGCCCGCGAGCGCGCGTTCCTGGAGTCCGCCTGCAACTTCACCCGCCCGAACCCGTGCTCGAACGCCAGAGCGAGCAGCAGCAGCTTCGCCTCGGGATTGACGGCGGTGCCCCAGACGCGCGGGTCGTACGCCGTCCATCCGATGTGGGCCGACTCAGTGGGCAGGTCGAGATCGCCGAGCTTCGTCGCACCGACGACCGTACCGTGGTCGGGGCCGCCCTCGAGGCGCACCGTCCACGGCATCGCGGCGGGCCCACCCGCGTAGTACCCGCGGGCGAACGCGTCGAACGCCGCCTCGTCGGCCGGAAGGCCGGCGGGCCCTCCGCCGTAGCCGCCGGCGAAGACCTCGGGGTGCCGGATCGCTCGGGAGAGGGCCGAGATGTCGCCGTGGACGAACGGCGTGAGACGGATGAATCGGCCGACGAGGGGTTCGTCGGCGGGGCGGGTCGCGGTCACCCGACGAGTCTGGCATGGCCGCGTGCGCGGGGTCTTCCGCGGCGTCCGTCCCTCCTCCTACGATGACGAGGGAAGCAGTCGACAGATGGGATGGTGGGGGACATGGGTGCACTGGACGACCTGAGCAAGAAGGCGCAGGACTTCGTCGAGGAGAACAAGGACAAGATCAACGAGGCACTCAACAGCGAGCAGGCCGAGGACATCAGCGACAAGATCCTCGACGGCGTCGCCGACGCAGCCAAGAAGGTCACCCCCGACGAGCACGACGCCAAGATCGACGACGTGCGCGGCAACATCGACAAGAAGATCGGCACCGAGCCGTAGGCCGACCGCGAACGACGATCACCGGGCGGATGTCGCGCAATCGCGGCATCCGCCCTGGTTCATGCCAGCAGGTCGTGCAGCTGCACGATCTCCTCACGGCCCGGACCGACGCCGATCGCCGAGATGCGCGACCCGCTCATCGCCTCGAGTTCGCGGACGTAGCTCTGCGCGTTCGCGGGCAGCTCGTCGAACGAACGCGCGCCCGAGATGTCTTCCGTCCAGCCGGGGAACTCCTCGTAGACCGGCACCGCGTGGTGGAAGTCGGACTGCGAGACCGGCAGCTCGTCGAACCGCTGCCCGTCGACGTCGTACGCCACCGCCACGGGGATCTTCTCGAGCCCGGTGAGCACGTCGAGCTTCGTGAGCACGAAGTCGGTGACGCCGTTGATGCGGGCGGCGTACCGCGCGATCGGAGCGTCGTACCACCCGGTGCGGCGAGCACGACCGGTGGTGGTGCCGAACTCGGCGCCCTTCTCCGAGAGGAACTCGCCCCACTCGTCGAACAGCTCCGTGGGGAACGGACCGGCACCGACGCGCGTCGTGTACGCCTTGACCACGGCGATCACGCGGTCGATGCGGTTCGGCGCGATGCCCGAGCCGGTCACGGCGCCGCCGCTCGTGGCGTTCGACGACGTGACGAACGGGTACGTGCCGTGGTCGACGTCGAGCATCGTGGCCTGGCCGCCCTCGAACAGCACGGTCTCGCCGCGGTCGAGGGCCTGGTGCAGCAGCAGCGACGTGTCGGTGACCATGGGTCGCAGCCGGTCGACGTACGACAGCAACTCGTCGACGACCTCGTCGACGCTCTGCCCGTCGACTTCGTAGCCGACTGCGACCGGGATCTTCTCGAGGCCGGTGAGCACGTCGAGCTTCGTGAGCACGAAGTCGGTGACGCCGTTGATGCGCGACGCGTACCGGGCGATGGGCGCGTCGTACCAGCCCGTGCGCCGGCGGCGCCCGGTGGTGGTGCCGAACTCGAAGCCGCGCTCGCTGAGGAACTCGCCCCACTCGTCGAACAGCTCGGTGGGGAACGGGCCGGCACCGACGCGCGTCGTGTACGCCTTCACGACGGCGATCACGCGGTCGATTCGGTTCGGCGCGATGCCCGAGCCGGTGACGGCGCCGCCGCTCGTCGCGTTCGACGAGGTGACGAAGGGGTAGGTGCCGTGGTCGACGTCGAGCATCGGGGCCTGCCCGCCCTCGAAGAGCACGGTCTCACCGCGCTCGAGCGCCTGGTGCAGCAGCAGCGACGTGTCGGTGACCATCGGCCGCAGGCGGTCG
>DASUVU010000157.1:0-2519 GCA_036378815.1 Agromyces sp.
GACGTCTTCCGAGATCGCGTCGCGGTCGATGAGGTCGGCGATCGCCTGCCGCACGGCCAGCGCCTTGGCCGGGTCGGCCTCGGGGGTGGTCGCACCGAAGGGCATCGTGTTGAAGTTGAAGACGAGGTAGCGGATCTCGCCACCCGGGCCGTCGACGACCTTCACGTTGTCGTTGCCGCGGAGGTCCTCGATGTCGGTCGCGCTCAGCGTGCGGTGCGCGACGTCGATGTTCCCCTCCTGCACGTCGAGCTTCAGGTTCGAGGCATCCGTGTAGTACTTCACGTTGACCGTGTCGGTCTTCGCCTCGCCGAGGATGCCCTGGTAGTCGTCGTTCGCCTTGTACGAGATCAGGTTGTTGAAGTCGTAGCTGTCGATGACGTACTGGCCGGCGAACGCGTTGCCCGCGACGATGTCGTCGTCGGAGGTGACCGAGTCGGCCGAGAACACGTCCTCGTCGACGATCGGGCCCACCGGGCTCGACAGGATCTGCGGGAAGATCTGGTCGTTCTCCGACTTCAGGTTGAACACGACGGTGGTGTCGTCGGGCGCGTCGACCGAGTCGAGGTTGTAGAGGAGCGACGACGGGCCGTTCTCGTCGGCGATCGCCAGCTGGCGGTCGAACGTGAACTTCACGTCGGACGAGGTGAGGTCGTTGCCGTTCGCCCACTTGAGGCCCGGCTTCAGCGTGACCGTGTACTCGGTCGGGCTGGTGAACTCGGCCTTCTCGGCGATGTCGGGCTCCACGTCGGGGCTGCCGTACGGGGTGTTCATGAGGAACGGGTAAATCTGGTTCATCACGGTGAACGAGCCGTTGTCGTAGGCGCCCGCGGGGTCGAGCGACGTGACCTGCTCGGTCGTGCCGACCGTGAGGGTGCCGCCGCCGGCCGCGTCGGTGCTCCCGCCGCCGCCCGCCGTGCAGCCCGCGAGGGCGAGCGCGGCGGCGGACAGGCCCGCTGCGAGGGCGATGACGCGCCCGCGGTTCATGGATGCGGATGTCATATCCGTCTACCTCTTCCTGTGGATGCTGTCACGGCGTGCCGCCTGGGCGACCACCGCGGCTGTGGGCCGGCGCGTCCCGACGCAAGGGACGGGCGGGCCGGTGCCTCGGCCTCCGCCCGGGGTTGGATGGGGCCGTCGACCCGCTCGTGAGAGCGGCTCGCTGGCGATGATTCCAGTCCTAGCACGGGGTGCCACATTACCGATGCGCTGTTATCCGAACGTGACGTTCTCGATTCCCGAACGATACTCGTCGGAAATCCCCATCCATGTCATCGGCCGAAGCTGGAAAGCTCACAGCATTCGGAAAGCGACTTCCGTTAGCCGACCGGATCCACGCGGGCCCGCCCGCGCGGCCACATCAATGGAGGGTGAAACGTGCAACGAACCGGAACACTTCGAACACGACGGAGATCCGCACTCGTGAGCCTCGCGGTGGCGGGCGGGATGCTGGCGCTGGCGGCCGTGCCGGCCACGCCGGCGCTCGCGGCGCCGCCGGAGCAGATCGATCCGTCCGTCCTCGACCCCATCGACCCGCAGGTCTGGGAGAACATGGACGACATGACCTGGGACGACTACGTCGGCGTCCCGGGCACCGACTGGGCGAACGACACCGAGGGCTCGAGCCGCCAGTTCAACGGCGCGATCGTGCTGCTCGACTTCGAGAACCAGCCGTTCCTCGTCACGCAGCCCGAGGGGTCGCACCCCTTCGGCGACCCGTCGGGCCTCGCCAACGGCCTCGACCGCGAGGACGTGCCGCAGTTCTACCTCGACCTGCTCAACAAGCCCAACGACCTGAACCACGGCCGCACCATCAACGAGTACTGGATGGAGCAGTCGGGCGGTCGCCTCAGCGTGCAGATGGAGGCGTTCGGCCCCTACAAGCTCCCCGGCAACATCGAGGAGTACGGCCTGAACGACTCGTTCAACCGGCCGAACCAGGCGTTCTGCCCGCAGGGCCTCTCGTGCGACAAGAACATCCGCACCGACGCCAACGCGCTCTGGTCCGCCGACCTCGGCGTGCCCGACCCGCTGCGCGAGTTCGACCAGGTCTTCTACGTGACTGCCGGCCACGACGAGTCGTCGACGTGGGAGGAGTTCGGGCAGATGCTGTTCGAGTCCCCCGAGGACGTGACCGACGACTTCGGTCCGCCGCGTGACGCGAACGGCCAGGCGCTCGACCAGAACGGTCAGCCGATGGCGAACTGGGCGAAGACCCGCTACATCCCGTGGACGTCGTGGCAGGGCGCGATCAACCACTGGCCGAACGCGAACTTCCCCTCGAACGGACGCGCCGGCAACTCGACGCAGGCCGAGTCCTCGGGCATGGGCACGTACGCGCACGAGTTCTCGCACATCCTCGGCATCTCCGACAACTACGGCAACCCGTACGGCACGGATGCCGCGGACGGCGGTCCGCTCCGCGACACGAGCGGCCCGTTCGACGTGCTCGCACGCGGCTCGTTCAACGGCCCCGGCGGCACGCACCAGCGCTGGAGCGTCCCGTCGGTCGCCGGCGGCTC
>DASUVU010000158.1:0-4017 GCA_036378815.1 Agromyces sp.
AGGACCCGAAGCTCTACGAGGAGCTTCGCGAGGATGGGGCGTCGAAGGAGAAGGCAGCACGCATCTCCAACGCCGCCGCCAGTCGCGGCCGCAGCGCCGTCGGCCGCAAAGGCGGCAAGGCGGGCGACTACGAGGACTGGACGGTCGACCAGCTGAAGAAGCGTGCCAAGGAGCTGGGCCTCTCGGGCTACAGCAGCAAGCGCAAGTCCGAGCTCATCTCGGCCCTTCGCAACCACTGAGCCGCGGATGCCGCGCCTGAAACGGGTCGAGCCGTACATCTCCCCCGGCTTCGTGCGGGTGAGACGCGGGCGCGGCTTCGCCTACATCCACACCGACGGCACACCGGCCGGACGGGCTGAGCGTGCTCGCATCGCCGACCTCGCCGTGCCACCCGCGTGGGATGAGGTGTGGATCTCGGATGCCGCCAACGCCCACGTGCTGGCGGTCGGCGTCGATGCCGCCGGTCGCCGCCAGTACATCTACCATCCCGTCTGGCGGGAGAAGCAGGACGCCGAGACGTTCCTCCGCATGACCGCGCTCGCTCGCGCGCTGCCGCTGGCGCGGCCGAGCGTGCAGAAGGACCTCGGGCTCGAGGAGCTGCCCCGCGAGCGCGTGCTCGCCGCGGCCTTTCGCACGCTCGACCTCGGAGCCATCCGGATCGGCTCGGAGGAGTCACTTGCGGGGTTCCGCAGCCGCGGCCTGACGACGCTGCTGGTCCGCAACGCCTCGCTCGACGGCTCCGAGACCGTTCGCTTCCGATTCCGGGCGAAGGGCGGCATCGCCCAAGTGGTGCAGATGGAGGATGCCGCGCTGGCGGGGTTCGTCGAGCGCATGACCGAGCGCTCCGCTGCGGCCCGGCTGTATGCGTGGAGCGAGGGCCGGCGCATGCGCGCAGTCACCGCCTCGGACGTGAACGACGACATCCGCGCCCGGACGGGCGGCGACTTCACCGCCAAGGACTTCCGCACGCTACGCGGGACCATCGCGGCCGCCGATGCGCTGGCGCAGCTGGGCGTGGAGAGCACCGCGCGGGCGCGGACACGCGCCATCCGGGACGCCATCGAGCATGCCAGCTCGGTTCTCGGCAATACTCCGACGATCGCGAAGGCGAGCTACGTCGACCCACGGGTCATCGCCCGGTACGAGCACGGACGCACGATCACCCTGCGCGGTACGCGGGAGCGGGCCCTGCTCGAGCTCCTCGACACCGAGGAGATCACCGACGGGTGACGTGCGGGCCGACTCAGGCGACGGGCACCGGTTTCGCGTCCCGTGACGGAGTCTCGGGGCCGGAGCCGATGTGCTCCTCGACGAGCATGATGCCGCCGGTGCTGTTCGCAGACCGCATGAGCTCTTCGACCCAATCCCGGCTGAGCTCCGGCCGTTCGGGAGCGTCGAAGACGAATCGAAGCGGGATCGAGGGGTGCAGCCACAGTGTGCTGCGGCCGCGCAACTGGTCGGCGGGATGCATCCACGACAGTGTGAAACTCTCACCTCGCCGGAGCTTCATCGTGATCGCGATCTTCAGGTGCGCGAGCGCACGGTCCTCGATGCCGATCGGTGTTCCGGAATCCCCGTAGTAGAGAGTGCCCATGATCGGACCCTACTCAATGCTCCCCCCTCGTGGGGTATTCGGATTCCCTGACGACGTCGCCCGGAGACTTGTCGGGCCGCAGCCCTCGCCACCGCGGATGACGGGCCACCCCGGTGCGGGTCCATTCGCCGAATTCGATCTCGCCGACCAGCTCGGGTTCGACCCAGACCGCGTCCGCGACATCCGGTGCCGGCACCTCGATGAAGGGCGCCGTGGCGCGCCGGCGAGCGTCGAGCGCGCTGAGGAGCCGTTCGGACTCGACCTCGCGCAGACCACTGCCCACGCGACCGGCGTACTCGAGCCCGTCGGGCCCCGGGATGCCGACGAGCAGGGACCGAATGCGCCCGGTGCGCGTGCCGCTGCCTCGCCGGTAGCCGCCGATCACGACCTCCTGCGTGCGGGTCAGCTTCAGCTTCAGCCAGTTCTCGGTTCGCGCGCCGGCGCGGTACGGCGAATCGACCCGCTTGGCGACGAGACCCTCGAGCCCGAGCCGGCGGCTCTCCTCGTAGGCCGCTTCAGGGCTTCCGGATGCCACGGCCGGCACCTCGATGGGAACGCCTCGCCGTGGCCGGACGAGTCGCTCGAGCAGCTCCCGGCGTCGCTCGTACGGAAGATGCGTCACGGATGACCCGGCGATCTCGAGCACGTCGAACAGCAGCAGCCGCACGGGCACGGTTGCGGCGACCCGCTCGATCTCGCGCGGACGCGTGAGGTTCATCCGCTGCTGCATGCGCTCGAAGCTCGGGCGACCCGCGTCGTCGAGGGCGACGATCTCGCCGTCGACGAGGGCGTCGCCGCGAAGCACGCGCGGAAGCGCCGCGAGCTCTGGATAGGTGTCGGTCACGTCGTTGCCCCGGCGGCTGAGCAGGCGCACGCGACCGTCGTCCACGCGGGCGAGCACGCGGATGCCGTCCCACTTCCATTCGAGCGCCCAGTCGCCGCCGCGCAGCATGCCGAGCGTGCCCGCGGTGGCGAGCATGGGCCGCTCGAGGATGGGCGGGACGCCCTCGTCCTCCTCCGCGTCATCCTCCCGAGTCGCCCGATTCTCGCCAGATTCGGGCAACTCGGCGGACCCATCCTCCCGAGTCGCCCGGTTCTCGCCAGAATCGGGCGACTCGGTGGTCGAGTGGCGCGCCTTGGACGTCGGGCTCCAGTGCCCCGGTCGCTGGTCCTTCATGCGGTGGAGCAGCCAGTTGCTCTTCTCCCCCGACCCCTCTGTGCGGATCAGCGCGAGGCGCACGCGCCCTGCCAGCGGACCGCCGGGCTGCCCGTCGAGGTCGATGATGACCTCGTCGTCGCGCCACTTCTCGGTCTCGTACGTGCCGGTGTCCCACACGGTCATCGACCCGGCTCCGTACTCGCCCTTCGGGATCGTGCCCTCGAAGACGAGGTACTCCATCGGATGGTCCTCGGTCTGCACTGCGAGATGGTTCACGCCCGGGTCATCCGGAACGCCCTTGGGAACCGCCCAGCTCTTCAGCACGCCGTCGCGCTCGAGCCGCAGGTCGTAGTGCAGTCGCCGAGCGTGATGTTCCTGGATGACGAAGCGCGGGTCGCCGTCGCCCGGTGATCCCCAGCTCGAATCGGGCATCGGCTCGGGCGTGATCCCCGGCTTGCGCATCGAGAGGTATTCGGCGAGCGGGCCGCCGTGCGCCGACACCGCCGCCGTGACGACCGCGAGCGGATCGGGCCCCGCCGCAATGCGCTCGAGCACCTCCTGCGCCTCGAGGTGCCGCAGGTCGGGGTCGTCGAGCTCCTCCCACGTGCGGGGCGCGGCTACGGTCGGGCGGAACCGGCCGCGAAGCGAGTACGGGGCGATGGTCGTCTTCTTGCCGTTGTTCTGGCTCCAGTCGATGAACACCCGCCCCGACCGCAGGGTCTTGCGCATGCTCGAAACGATGAGCTCGGGGTGGTCGGCCTCGAGCGCCTGGGCCAACTCCTTCGCCACCGCCGAGACCTGATCGGATGTCTGCCGCCCGTCGAGCGCCGCGTACAGGTGGATGCCCTTGCTGCCGCTCGTGACGGGCATGGCGTCGAGGCCCATGCCTGCGAGCAGGTCGCGCACGAGCCGGGCAGCCTCTGCGCACTCGGCCAACCCCATGCCCTCGCCGGGATCGAGGTCGAAGACGATGCGATCCGGATGCCCCGGCTCGCCCTTCGCGTCGAACCGCCACTGCGGCACATGCAGCTCGAGCGCCGCCTGCTGCCCGAGCCAGACGAGGGTCGCCCGATCCCCAGCGATCGGGTAGGTCTTCGGGCCGTCGGAGTGCCGGATGACGCCGGTCCGGATCCAGTCGGGCGCGTGCTCGAGGTTCTTCTCGAAGAACGACGACTGCGGGGCATCCGGAGTTCCGACGCCGTGCACCCAGCGCTTGCGCGTGACGGGACGGCCCGCGACGAGCGGCACCATGACCGGCGCGACC
>DASUVU010000159.1:0-6268 GCA_036378815.1 Agromyces sp.
GGTGCTGGCCGGCGGCGCACTCGTGATCGGTGCCGCGCTGTACTGGAGCGGCATCATGGCGCAGGACTTCTTCGGGCCGACCGACGAGTCCGACCGCCTGCTGCAACTCGCGGGGTTCACGATCGGGCCGGCGCTCGTGCAGGTGGGCCTGCTCGGCCTCGTCGGCCTGCTCGGCTGGGCCGGCGTGCGGCACGCGAGGGCATCCGCTCGCGAGACGTCCGGGGCGGGCTCGGTCGCCGAGCCGTCGGTCGTGACCGACGCAGCGCCCGACGGCGAGGGCGCATGATCGCCCGGCTCGGTCGCAATCCGTACGTCGTCGCGCTCCTCATCATCGCGATCGTCGGGGCCTTCGCCACGGCGTGGTCGATGGCGGCGCTCGTCGACGAGCAGGGCTTCGGGTTCAGCCAGGGGGAACTCTGGCGGGCTCGTCTCTGGCTCCTGCTCCAGGGAATCCCCGTCCCTGCCACGATCACGGCGGTGGCCGCCCTGCTCGCCGTGCTCCTCATCGGCTCCGCGACCTCGGAGCTCGAGCGCGCGAACGCCGACCGCGACGTTCAGCGCGCCACGCGCACCCGCAGCGCCGACGGATCCACCCGGAATCGTGCCGCGACGAGCGTGCCGAAGTCGTCTCCGTCGATCTCGAACTCCTCCGAGTCGCCGTCGATCTCGATGTCGACCGAACGTCCGCGGGAGTAGACCACCTCGCGGCGCCGGTTGCCGCCGGTCAGGTCGAGGAACTGGCGGCCCAGCGCCGTCTTGCGCAGCACCGCGTTCTCCCAGGTCACCTTCCGCCAGACGAGCAGCCAGCCGAACATGTTCCGAGGCTGGAGCACGACGACGTCGAGCTTGCCGTCGTCGATCTCCGCGTCGGGCACGAGCTCGATGTTGCCCGGCAGGTAGCCGAGGTTCGCAACCAGGATGCTCGATACGCGTGAGCGCACGAGGCGATCCGCGTCGGTGCGGTACACCACGCGGAACGGCTTCGACACGGGGATCGCCCGGAGGCCCGCGTCGACGTATGCGAGCCAGCCGACGCGCTTCTTCAGCTCGGGGTTCGTGTTCGCGATCATCGCCGCATCGATGCCGATGCCCGCCATCACGAGCGACACGTGCGACTCGAGCGAGCCGTCGGGACGCGTGACCTCCACCGCCAGCACGTCGACCTCGCGTTCGGCGCCCGCGAATGCGAGGATCACGGCGTCGGACGGGTCGTTCACCGGGATCGCGAGGTTGCGGGCGAAGAGGTTCCCGGTGCCGAGTGGCACGAGGCCGAGCGGCACGCCGCTGCCTCGCAGCTCGGCGGCGACCGCGCGCACGGTGCCGTCGCCGCCCGCCGCCACGACCAGGTCGACGCCGGCGCCGAGCGCGGCCTGCGCCATGCCCCGGCCGGGGTCGTCCACGGCAGTCTCGATCCAGAGCGACGGCGCGAAGCCCTGCAGGTTCTCCGCCCGGGCGACGGCGGCGCGCAGCGCCCCCAACCCGCTCTTGGTCGGGTTGAAGATGACGGCAGCACGAGGTGCCGCGGCATCCGTCGCCGTCATCGCGTCGCGCCCTGCGTCGGCCCCCACGACCCAACGGTATTGCATCGGGCCCGCGGCTAGACTGGCCCGGTGATCGACCCCGTGCTGCTTCGCGAGAACCCCGAACTGATCAAGCGCTCCCAGGAGATGCGGGGCGAATCGACCGCATTCGTCGACGAGGCGGTCGCATCGGATGCCGCGCGCCGAGCCGCGATCGCCGAGTTCGAGACCCTGCGCGCCGAGCAGAATGCGTTCGGCAAGCAGGTCGCGAAGGCGCCGAAAGACGAGAAGGTCGCGCTCGTCGCACAGGCCCAGGATCTCGCGGCGCGCGTGAAGGAGGCGAACCAGCGCGTGACCGAGGCCGAGGCCGCGTTCACCGCCGCCGTGGAGCGTCTCGACAACGTCGTCATCGCCGGGGTGCCAGCGGGCGGCGAGGATGACTACAACGTGCTCCGCGAGGTCGGCGAGATCCCGGCGTTCGCGTTCGAGCCGCGCGACCACCTCGAGATCGGCGAACTGCTCGATGCCATCGACATGCAACGCGGCGCGAAGGTGTCGGGCGCTCGCTTCCACTACCTCAAGGGGGTCGGCGCGCGCCTCGAGCTCGCCCTCATGACGATGGGCCTCGACCGGGCGCTCGCCGCGGGCTTCACCCCGCTCATCACGCCCACGCTCGTGCGTCCCGAGATCATGCAGGGCACCGGATTCCTCGGCGCGCACACCGAGGACGTGTACTACCTGCCCGACGACGACCTCTACCTGACGGGCACGAGCGAGGTCGCGCTCGCCGGCTCCCACGCCGACGAGATCCTCGACCTCTCGAACGGCCCGCTGCGATACGCAGGATGGTCGACCTGCTACCGCCGCGAGGCCGGCAGCCACGGCAAGGACACGCGCGGCATCATCCGGGTGCACCAGTTCAACAAGCTCGAGATGTTCAGCTACGTCGACCCCGCCGATGCCGAGGCGGAGCACGAGCGCCTGCTGGCCTGGCAGGAGGACATGATGCAGTCGCTCGGCCTCGCCTACCGCGTCATCGACACGGCGGCCGGCGACCTCGGCTCGAGCGCGGCGCGCAAGTTCGACGTCGAAGCCTGGGTCCCGACGCAGGAGGCGTATCGCGAGCTGACGTCGACATCGAACTGCACGACGTTCCAGGCGCGCCGACTCGATATCCGCCAGCGCACCGACGGCGGGAAGACGTCACCGGTGGCCACGCTCAACGGCACGCTGGCCACGACCCGGTGGATCGTCGCGATCCTCGAGACCCATCAGCAGGCCGACGGATCGGTCGTGGTGCCCGAGGCACTGCGCGGATACCTCGGCGGACTCGAGGTGCTCGAGCCCGTGCGGCGATGAGCGCCGGCATGCCGCAGGGGCTGCCTGAGCCTGCCGAAGGGGCGAACGCAGCGCCCGCTTCGACGCGCTCGGAGAACGAGACCGATCCCTGGCTCGTGGCGCTCGACGTCGACGGCACGATCCTGCACGAGGACGAGACGATCGACGATCGGGTGGCCGAGGCGATCCTCGCGGCGCGTGACCGCGGCCACGAGGTCACGCTGGCGACCGGGCGCTCCTGGGCCACGACGGCGCCGGTGCTCGAGCGCCTCGGCCTGAACCCCGAGTACGTGGTGTCGGCGAACGGCGCCATCACCATGCAGCGCGACGATGCGGCATCCGGTGGCTACACCCGAGTGCACGTCGAGACCTTCGACCCCAGCGCGGTGCTCGAGCGGATCCGCACGCACCTGCCGAGCGGCCGGTTCATGGTGGAGATGCCCGACGGGTATCGCCTGTACACCGAGGGCATGACCGACTGGAACCTCGAGAACGCGCGCGAGGTGCGCTTCGATGAGCTCCTCGACCAGCGCGCGACCCGTGTCGTGGTCGTCTCGCCCGACCATGAGATCGAGGAGTTCCTGCACATCGTCGAGGGCATGGGCCTGCACCAGGTGAGCTACGCCATCGGGTGGACGGCGTGGCTCGACATCGCACCTGAGGGCGTGAGCAAGGCGACCGCGCTCGAACGGGTGCGGGGCTGGCTCGACATCCCGATCGACCGGGTGATCGCCGTCGGCGACGGCCGCAACGACATCGAGATGTTCACGTGGGCCAGGGCAGCAGGCCGCGCCGTGGCCATGGGCCAGGCGCCCGACGAAGTGCGCGCGGCGGCCGGCGAGACGGCGGGCGGCATCCATGACGGCGGGCTCGCGCCCGTGCTCGACTCCCTGCCCTGACCTGATCGCTCCGAGCTCTCGCGAACCGCCCGTACTCCCGACACGCCGACGGCGTTATGATCAGCGCATCGGGAGGGGCGCACCGTGGGCGGGCCATCTGAGGCAGATCCACCGATCGCCTATGCCCTTCCGCCCCGACACGGCCGGCTGCGACGGCATGGCGCGTGGGTCACAGTCGCGAAAGTCGCGGCATCCGTCGTCGCGGTCGCCGCCATCAGCGTTGCGGCTGTGACGGCATACGCGGCGATCGACCTGCTGAACACGGTGAAGCCACCGGTGGTGCTCCAGAGCGAGGTCGTACTCGAGGACGTCCCCGACATCGGGGCCATGGAGGGCGGCCTGAACTTCCTGCTGGTCGGGAGCGACAAGCGCACGGTCGACGGCGCGTTCGGCGACCCCGACGTCGATTCCGCGGTGTTGAACGACGTGACGATCCTGCTGCACATCTCGGAGGACCACTCGCACGTGGAAGTGGTCAGCTTCCCTCGCGACATGCTCGTGTCGGTGCCCGAATGCCCGAATCCGGCGGATCCACAGGGCGAACCCCTTCCGGCGCTCTTCGATGAGCGCATGAACGGCATCCTGTCCTGGGGTGGGTTCGGGTGCGTCGCCTCGACGATCGAGCAGCTCACCGGCGTCACGATCCCGGTCGGCGGCATCGTGGAGTTCTACGGTGTCGCCGCGCTCTCGGAGGCCGTGGGCGGCGTCGAGGTGTGCGTCGCCGAGCGCATCGATGACGACTACACCGAGATGCACCTCGATCCCGGAGTGCATTCCCTGAGCGGCATGCAGGCGCTCCAGTTCCTCCGCGTGCGTCACGGAGTCGGGGACGGCAGCGACCTGGGCCGGATATCCAACCAGCAGGTGTTCCTCTCCTCGCTCGTGCGCAAGATCCGGCAGGATGGCACGCTCGCCGACCCCGTGAAGCTGTACTCGATCGCCAAGGCCGCGCTCTCGAACATGACGCTCTCCTCGGCGCTCCAGGACCCCGCCCGGCTCATGGCGATCGCGCGCACGCTGCAGGACATCGACCTCTCGAAGATCGTGTTCCTGCAGTATCCGACCGCCTACACCGATGGATTCTCGGCGGTCGTGCCATCGGAGTCCGCTGTCGCGGTGAATGCGGCGCTGGTGGCGGATGTGCCGATGGTGCTCGATCCGACGGCGACCGACCTGTCGGAGTTCGGCACCGTCCCCGACCCCAACGCGCCGCCCCCGACGGAGCCACTGCCCTCGCCGACCGGTGACGCGGAGGCTTCCGGCACTCCGACGCCCACCGCGCCCGCGGTGCCGCCGGCACTGCTGCCGGGCGACGTCACCGGCCAGAGCGCCGACCAGGTGCGCTGCTCGCGTGCGAACTCGGGATAACGCACCGATCCGCACCGCACGTCGCGCCGAGACCGGGTCGCCCGAATTCGCCTGGATCGGGCCGCTCGCCTCGTCGATCGCTTCAGCACCTTCACAGGCGGGGCTGGAAGTCTGTCGGGTGCGCGCTCGGATAGAATCGTGGCCTGCCCAGCCCGGTGATGCAATCTCCAGACGCGAAGCGGTAGCGTGCTGTGGCGTGGAGGGCTGTCCGAGCGGCCGATGGAGCTGGTCTTGAAAACCAGTGGGCAGCAATGCCTCGTGGGTTCGAATCCCACGCCCTCCGCTCCCACAGCTCGACCCGACATCCGCCTGCCCACGAATCACCCGCAACACGGAGAGGAACTCGGTGAACCACGAACTGCGCCACAGCTCACGGCGATCCGCCAAGACCCCCTCCGTGGCCCGACACGGACGCCTGAAGCGCCACGGCGCATGGCAGACGGTGGCGAAGGCCGCGGCATCCGTGGTCGCCGTCGCCCTGGTCTCCGGTTCGGCGGTCGCAGCCTACGCAGCCTGGGACCTCGCTGGAACCGCGAAGCCAACCGTCACCCTCGGAAACGAATCGGTTCTCGAGGGCGTGCCCGACGTGGGCGCGATGGAGGGCGGTGTGAACCTGCTCATCATCGGCAGCGACAGCCGTGAGGGCCAGGGCGATGGATTCGGCGATCCCGACGAGGAGACGTCGGTGCTCAACGACGTGAACCTCCTGCTGCACATCTCGGAGGACCACTCGCATGCCTCCGTGGTGAGCTTCCCGCGCGACATGATCGTCGACGTCCCGGCGTGCACGGATCCCGCAGACCCCGGCGGCGACCCGCTGTCGGAGCTGTACGAGGTCAAGATCAACTCGGTGCTCGACCACGGCGGCATGCCGTGCGTCGTGAAGACCATCGAGCAGATCACCGGCGTCTCCATCCCATTCGCGGGGGTCGTGCAGTTCATGGGTGCGGCGGCCATCTCCGAGGCGGTCGGCGGCGTGGAGGTCTGCGTCGCCGAGCCCATCGAGGACGAGCACACCGACCTCTTCCTCGAGGCCGGAACCCACGAACTCCGGGGCCTTCCGGCGCTGCAGTTCCTCCGCACCCGGTACGGCGTCGGCGACGGCAGCGACCTCGGACGCATCTCGAACCAGCAGGTCTTCAT
>DASUVU010000160.1:0-2336 GCA_036378815.1 Agromyces sp.
ACAGTCGCCCGTCGGCGAGCAGCACCGGGTGCGACTCGGCCGCGCGCCGCGGCAGCAGGGTCGTGGAGTAGAACGGCTCATTCGCGAAGGCGACGGCGAACGCCCGAGCGACCGCCTTGCGCTCGGCCCGGTCGACGGCGATGACCTGTCGGTCATCGTTGCCGCGGACCAGGAGGAAGCGGATGCCGGCCGCGTCGAGCACCTCGCCGATCGCGCGCAGGTCTTCGGCCATCGACTCCTGCGGAGTCATGTGTCCGTTGCGCAGCGCGTACTGGCCCTTGCGGATGACGAGGTCGTCGCGATCGAACCGTGCGATGCTCTGACCGGATGCCACGAGCACGAGCTCCGACGCATCGGCGAGGCGCATCGGCGGAGCCGCGGCCGGCTCCCGTCTCGCGAACGCGTTGCCGTTGTTGGTCTGCCGGTCGGCGGGTGGATCGCGGTCGGGGCTCGTCACGGAAGGGTGGCCTCCAAGGGTCGTGGGCTCGGCGTCGTCACGCAGTGGGTGACTCTCCATTCTACGGGGCCGCGGCCGCGATTCCACGTGGCCGCCGACCGTGCGGTGCGGGCGGTGCGGGCCGTGGGAAGGCGAGGCGCGGGCAACCTGTACGGGCACACATGTTCCAGCCGTACCGTTCGGTCATGAGCAGGCATCCATCCTCGAACCCGCCGCCGCCGAGCCGCCGGGATCTCACCGAGCCCGGCGATGACATGAGACTCGACGGCGTCGCCCGTACAGTCATCGGCCCGTTCGGCCTCGACCATGTGCTCGCGAGCGACCTGCCTGACTCGCTCGGCACCGTCGGCGCCCCCGACCACTACGTCGTGACGGCCATCTTCTCGCGTCGGCCCGACCCGCTCGAGTTGGAGCTGCTCGGGGAGGCGGGGGTCCACGAGGAGCTCGTCGCTGCGGGCTACCCTCGAGTGACGCTCACCGCCGCCGACCGGCGGCTGCTCATCGGTGACACGAACCTCCATGAGCTCGAATCGGGGCTCGCGCGCACGATCGGCGTGATCCTCGCCACGATCGGCGAACGCGTCGCCGAGCGTCGAGCGGTCCGCGACGGCGAGCGCGACGAGCTGAGGCAGCGCGAGGCCGACCGGGCGTCCATCGTGGCGACAGCTGCGGCGCGGATCAGCTTCAACCCGAGGACCTCGCACTACAGCTGAGCGACACGCACGCGTGCCGTCACAGGCTCTGTCGTTGCGCGACGATCGGGCAGTCGAACGGATCCCGATCGCCGAGGCCCACTCGGTTGATGTGGCGGAGCACGATGCCGTACGAATGGAAGAGGCCCGTCTGGGTGTAGGGCACGTCGACCTCGCGACAGTAGCTCTCGATGAGCGGCGCAACGCGCCTGAGATGCGGTCGAGGCATCGACGGGAACAGGTGGTGCTCGATCTGGTAGTTGAGCCCGCCCATGAGCGTGTCGACGAATCGATTGCCTCGGATGTTGCGGCTCATCATCACCTGGCGTCGGAGGAAGTCGAGTTTCACGGTGGCCGGAACGATGGGCATCCCCTTGTGGTTCGGAGCGAAGGACGCCCCCATGTAGAACCCGAAGACCCCGAGCTGCACGGCGAGGAAACCCGCCGCGACACCCGGCGAGAGCACGAGGAAGACGAGGGTCACGAAGCCTGCGAGTCGGATCGTGAGCAGGGTGATCTCGACCCAGCGGCGCTCCACGGGTTCCCGAGAGACCACGCGGGCGACGCTCGATGCATGCAGCGACAGGCCCTCCAGCAGCAGGATCGGGAAGAAGAACACGCCCTGATGGCTGATGAGCCAGCCGGTGACGGGATTGCGTCGACGATTCGCCTGATCCGCCGTGAATGAGATGACGGGGAGGTCGAGGTCTGGGTCGACGCCCTCCTTGTTCGGATTCGCATGGTGACGGGTGTGCTTGTGGCGCCACCATCCGTAGCTCATGCCGATGAGCAGGTCTCCGATGATGAGGCTGATCCAGTCGTTCCACTTTCCGGAGACGAAGATCTGCCGGTGCGCTGCATCGTGGCCAAGGAACGCGATCTGCGTGAAGAGCACGCCGAGCACGAGCGCGGTGATGAGTTGCCACCAGGTGTCGCCGATCCAGACGAATGCGGCGAGCACGGCGAGGAGCCCGGCCGGAAGCAGCACGAGTTTGGTCCAGTAGTAGCCGTAGCGCCGTCGCATCAGGCCCTCGAGCCGGACACGCGCAGCCAGCTCGGTGAAATCGCTCGCGCTCGCGCGCTCAGGTGAGCGCGGTCGAGTGCGACGGACGGCCGATGCCGCGGGAGCACGACCCTGCAAGTTCCCCATGACCTTCTCCGGTCCCGTGTTCGCACTTCGGTGACAG
>DASUVU010000161.1:0-12606 GCA_036378815.1 Agromyces sp.
CGCGGCCGCGGAGGCCCGGGAGGTGAGCTCGCGGCTGGCCCTCGTACTGCTCCCCCTCGCGACGGGCATCGGCGGCGCGAGCGCATACTCGGCCTGGATGTCGCAGGGAGCGCCCGTCGCGCACCTCGCCCTCGGCGCCGGTATTCCCGCGGCGTTCGGGGGCGCCGGCTCCGGAGTGCCCTCGCCGGGTGCGGGTGCCGCATCGGGTGCGAGTACCGGTGCGTCCGGCGCGACCGCATCCGGCGGCGTCGGCGGCATCGCCGTCGGGGCTGCGGCGGGCGTGCTGGTGGTCGCCACCGTCGTGGTGGCGACGATGGTGCTCCCGACGCTCGGGACGGAAAGCCCGACGTCCGCGTCCGACACGGTCGTCGCGGATGCTCCGACCGGCGGCGGTCTCTCGACGCCGGGGTCGATGGGTCCTGTGCTCCCGACCCCGGTGGCGCCGACGCCGGCTCCCCCGCTCGCCGACGATCGAACGGATGCCGCGCCCGACGATCCGGCACTCGAACGCCACGACTCCGCCGAATCCGTGGCATCGGACGGAACCGTCGATGCCGCGCCGACTCCCCGGGATCCTGCGCCGGCACCCGCCCCGGAGTCCGCACCCTCGGCCGAACCGGACGACGACGCCACCGGCGACCCGTCCGACCCGGGCGCACCGATCCTCGTGCACCTCGAGACCCCGAGTCTCGAACTTCGGCAGACCGGCTTCCACACGTGGCACGCGAACGTCACCGGCGATGCGGGCGCCACCGTGCAGGTCCTCATCGACGGGTCACCGACCGGGACCATCGTGCTGGACGGCTCCGGCCGGGCCAGGGTCGTGCTCGTCGGTGTCGCCGGCGAAAGCCTGTTCGGAGCTCGCTACATCGACGGCGACCGCATCGGCCCCGTGGCCGTGGCCACCGCGGCGGTGCGGGGCTGACCCAGGTCGTCCGCCGAGCCGAACGCCGGACGGGCCAGCGCGACCGCGACCAGCACCAGGACGGCTGCGTACACGAGCGGCAGGCTCTGCACGCCGATCCACTGGTAGGCGACCGCGCCGAAGAACGCTCCCCCGCCGATGCCGAGGTTGAACGCGGTCGTGTAGAGCGCGCTCGCGGCATCCCGGTGGGCGGGCGGCGCCGCCTGCAGGAGTCGGGTCTGGAGCAGCGGGGGGATGGCGCCGAACGCGAGTCCCCAGACAGCGAACGCGATGATCGACGCGGCCGCCCCAGGTGCGGCGCCGAGCACGGCGAGCGCGACGGCTGCGACCAGCATGGCCACGACCATGGCCCGGATCGGGTGCCGACCGAGCGGAGAGCCCGCGACGACGAGTCCGATCGCGCCGGTCACGCCGTACACGAACAGGAGTGGCCCGACGGCGCCGGGCTGGAGGCCGACGACGTCGGTGATGAGCGGCGCGACGTACGTGAACACGGCGTACTGCCCGAGCATCACGGCGGCGGTGACGGCGCACACGACCAGGACCGGCCCCAGTGACACGTCGCCGCGCCGCAGTCGGGCCGCGGTGCGCTCGGCCGTCGCCGCGACCGGCGGCAGCATGCGCCACACGAGCACCGCGCCGATGATCGCCAGCGCGCCGACGATCGCGAAGGACCAGCGCCAGCCGATGGCCTGACCGAGCACGGTCGTCGCGGGGACGCCCGCGACGAGCGCAAGGGTGCCACCGCCGAGCGTGACCGAGATGGCCCGACCGATCTGGTCGCGCGGCACGAGCCGCGAGGCGTACGCCGCCACGATCGCCCAGAAGACGCCGTGGGCGAGGCCGCCGACGATACGGAGCGCGATGAACATCCAGTACTCGGACACCAGCGCGGAGGCCAGCGTCGTCACGCCGAGCACGGCGAGCACGACGACGAGCAGCGCGTGCCGCGGCATCCGCGCGGTGACGGCCGTGAGCGATGTCGACGTGAGCACGACCGTGAACGCGAAGACCGAGACGAGCAGGCCCACGAGTGGCTCGGTGACGCCGAGGCCCTCGCTCATCTCGGGCAGGAGCCCGGTGGGCATCATCTCGATGGTGATCGACAGGAAGACGGCGGCGGCCAGCACGATGAGGGCCGGCCAGGGCAGGGAGGGTGCGCGCACGCGCGCAGATTCGGTGACGGACATTGGGGATGTCTCTCCGACGGCGTTCCCCGCTCGGGCATCTTCACCGTGCGGGTCGACTACGCGCTCATGTGCGCGCCCAGGGCCGCGGGGGGCGCCACGACCGGGACCATTCTACCCGACGACGGCACCGGTAGGCTGGAACACCGTGAGCAACGCAGTCCCGAGCGAGTCCGACCCGAACCTGCCGAAGATCGGGCCGAACGACATCCTCCGGTTCTTCCTCGAGCTGTTCGCCTTCATCTCCCTCGGCATCTGGGGCTTCCTCGCGTTCCCGCTACCATGGCCGGGCGTGCTCGTCGGTCTCGGCGCGCCGGCCCTGGCGATCCTGCTGTGGGCGCTGTTCGTGTCGCCCAAGGCGGTGTTCCGGGTCGACCAGTTCGGCAAGGCGCTCGTCGAGATCGCGGTGTTCACCGCCGCGGCGATCGGATGGTGGATGCTCGGCCAGCCCGTCGTCGCGATCGTCTTCGCCGTCGTGGCCGCCATCAGCGGCATCCTGCACGGTCGCAAGCAGCTGGCGGACTGAGCCGAACGCGCTCAGACGGTGACGAGCGGTTCCCGCTCGCGTGCGTTCGGCGACTCCGCCTCGGGCACGGCACCGCCCGACTCCCGGAAGTGGCCCACGAGTGAGAGCAGGATGCCACCCACCGCCCAGGCCGTCAGGACGAGCCACGGGAACAGCATGTCGGCCGCCGGGAAGTACGACAGTTCGCGGATGAGCGTGGCCGCAGCGCCCGGCGGGAACCACTGCCCGATCTCGCCCCACGGCTGGAGGAGGAATTCCTTCGGCAGCGCGGCGGCGGAGATCGGGTTGGCGATCAACAGCATCGTGACCGCCCCGACGGCGATTCCCGGGCGCCCCATGAGCGCCGCCAACCCCGTGATGGGCGCGGCGATGGCCGCGAGGGCGAGGGCGATGGCCGCGGAGTTCAGCCAGTAGTCGCCCTGCAGCGCGCCGAACCAGCCCTGGGCGATGCCCGCGAGCACGAGTCCGCCGGCGACCGAGTACACGACCACCGCGACGACCCGCCGCATCGCGCCGATCACGGCGATCGAGATTGCGATGCCGCCGAGCATGCCGCCCAGCACGAGGGGGAAGAGGGCAGCCGTGAGGCCGGTGCCGCGCGGGTCCGTATCCGCGAGCGGGACGACGTCGGTCACGGCCACGTCGATGCGGGGCGGCGCGCCGGGAGCGCCCGCCGCCTGCGCGGCGGCTGCGGCCTGCGCGTTGACTCCGTCTTCGAGTCGAGCGGCCGCGCCGCCGAGCAGTTGCGCCACCGGCAGGCTGGCCGCCGACGACGTCAGCACCTCGGGCTCGGGGCCGAGCACGATCGCGCCGTAGGCGTCGCGGGTCTCGATCGCCGCCACCGCGGCCGCGCGGTCGTCGACCTCGCGGAAGGCGATGGCTCCCTCCGCCTGCGCCCCGACGGCCTCCTCCGCCGCGGCGACCGCCTCGGCGGGGCCCGAGATCGCGATGGGCAGGTCCTTCGGCTCCGCGGTGACCGCCGGCCACGAGAATGCGAGCACGATGATCGCCACGACCGCGGCGAGCGCGAGACCGATGGCGAGCACCCGGCCGAGCGGGGTGGGTGCGGGCGTGGCATCCGAGTGTGCCATGGTGTCCTCCAAAAGGAACGTTCGTTCTTTATATTCTCGATCTTCCGGATTATGGTGTCAAGAACGATCATTCTTTTTTTCCGAGGGGAGTCCGTCGATGCCCAAGGTCACCGAGGCATACCGCGTCGCCCGCCGCGACGAGATCATCGGTGCCGCGACGCGATGCTTCGAGGCGAAGGGATATCGCGGCACGTCGATGGCCGACATCATCCGTGAATCGGGGCTGTCGGCGGGCGCCATCTACGGGCACTTCGCCGGCAAGAAGGAGATCCTCGCCGCGGTCGCCGAGCGCGTGCTGGCCGTGCGCCAGGGCGAGTTGGCGGCACGCGCCGAAGACCACGGTGGTCCGCTCTCACCGGGCGAGGTCATGGCGACCCTCATCGACGGCATCCGACGCGAGCCGTTCAGCGGGGTGATCGTGCAGCTGTGGGCCGAAGCCGCGGTCGACCCTGACATCGGCGGACTCATCGAGGGCGTGCTCCACCGCCTGAAGGCGATCCTGAGCGCGCGGATCGCCGAGTGGGCCGCCGCAGTCCCGGGCCGCGTCGATGGCGACCCCGAGGAGTGGGCGCGTCGCCTGACCCCGATCGCGATCGGCCTCGGACCCGGGTTCATGATCCAGCGCGCGATCGTCTCGGACTTCGACGAGGACGCCTACCTCGCGGCGCTGCCCGAGCTCCTGCCGCACTGAGCCTGCCGGCGCGCCGTCAGATGCGCTGCCAGTCGGGCTTGTTCGCCCAGGCGTGCCGGTAGTAGTCCAGGTTCGCGAGCGCGGATGCCGCGGCCGCGTCGACGATCACGGTCGTGTGCGGGTGCAGCTGGATCGCCGACCCCGGCTGCATCGCCGAGACCGGACCCTCCACCGCCGCGGCGACCGCCCTCGCCTTCGCCTCGCCGAACGCGAGGAGCACGAGATGGCGTGCGCGCAGGATCGTGCCGATGCCCTGGGTGATGCAGTGCATGGGCACCTCGTCGGGCGAGTCGAAGAACCGCGCATTGTCGTCGCGGGTGGGCCGGGTCAGCGTCTTCACCCGGGTGAGCGATGCGAGCGACGAGCCGGGCTCGTTGAAGCCGATGTGCCCGGTGCGCCCGATGCCGAGGATCTGCAGGTCGACCCCGCCGGCCGCGAGCAGGGATTCCTCGAAGTCGGCGCCCGCGGTGCGGATGCTCCCCGGGTCCCCGTTCGGCACGCGCACCAGCTCGGGCGTGAGTCCGAGCGGCTCGACGACCTCGCGGGTGATGACGGAGCGGTAGCTCTCGGGGTGGCCTGCCGGCAGCCCCACGTACTCGTCGAGTGCGAACCCGCGCACGCCGCGCACGTCGATCCGGTCGTCGGCGATGCGCGCCGCCAGCGCCCGGTAGGTCGCGAGCGGCGTCGAACCGGTTGCGAGGCCCAGCACGGCATCGGGCTTGCGGCGGATGAGGGCGACGATCGCGTCGGCGACGATCGCGCCCGCGGCATCCTCGTCGTCGACGATCACGACTTCGGCCATACGGTGTTCTCCTAGGAAGCGGTGCGCGCGGGGGCTGCGGGGAATCGGCTCCGGTTCAGGATACCCAGCAGGCGCACGAGTGCCCGACCCACGAGGCGTGAAGCCCCGAACGTCGCGATGTCGGCGTATCCCGGGCGGCGCGAGGGCCAGCCCATCTCGACGACCACGACGTCGTCGCGTGCGGATCGCAGCGCATCGATGGCGGCGACGGCGAACGGATGCCGGTGCAGGTCCCTGCCCACGAGGAGCACGGGCCCCGCGAGCGACGCCGGGTCGGGCATCGCGGTGTGCTCGTCGAGCTCGAGGATCGTCCCGATGCCGGCCAGGTCGGCTCGAACCTCCGGCGAGTCGATCGTCGCCGCGAACGGTCCCCAGGGTACGACGCCGACCGCGATGCTGGCCGCGGCCTCGACGCGGATCAGCGTGCCGGGCCCGGATGCCGCGGCGAGCCGTTCCTTCGCGGCATCCGACACCTCGAATGCGCCGGCGAGCCGATCGAGCAGTGCCGTCTCCGCGGCGTCCGGAGACTCACGCACGGCGGTGGCGTCCGGCATCGCCGGAGCAGCCGCGGCGAGGCCTCGCACCCGCGCTGCGGCATCCCGGATCCTCTGCGCCGGCAACCGACCCGATCCGACGGCCGAGGCCACGGCGGCCATGATCTCGTCGAGCTGCGCCTCCGTGTTGTCGGCGCCGATGCACAGCAGGTCGCATCCGGCGGCGAGCGCCTGCACCGCCGCCTCGGGGATGCCGCGCACGCCGCTCGCTCCGGCCATGTCGAGCGCGTCGGTCACGATGACGCCCTGGAAGGCGAGCTCCTCGCGCAGGAGTCCGTGCACGACGGGGCGCGACAGAGTGGCCGGGTGCTCCCCATCGAGCTGCGGGAGCAGCAGGTGCGAGGTCATGATCGTGCGGGCGCCCGCGGCGATCGCGGCACGGAACGGTACCAGCTCGCGCTCGCGCAGCTCGGCGGGCGACACGTCGACGACGGGCAGCGCGAGGTGCGAGTCCTCCGACGTGTCGCCGTGGCCCGGGAAGTGCTTCGCGCTCGCCGCGATTCCCGTCTGCTGCAGGCCGCGCACCCATGCGGCGGCGTGGCGCGCCACGAGGCCGGCGTCGGCACCGAAGCTCCGAACGCCGATGACGGGGTTGGCGGGATTCGAGTTCACGTCGACGTCGGGCGCGAATGTCAGGGTGCACCCCGTCGCGACGAGCGCCTCGCCCACGGATCGCGCAACCTCCCCCGTCAGGTCGGGGTCATCGATGCGACCGAGCAGCGCGTTGCCGGGATACGGAGCACCGCGGTCGTAGAAGAGCCGGGTCACGTCGCCGCCCTCCTCGTCGATCGCGATCACGGCGAGCGGATTCGCCGCCCGCAGCGACGCGTTGAGGGCACGGAGCTGCGCGACGTCCGCGATGTTGTGGCCGAAGATGCAGACCCCACCGAGGCCGTCGTCGAGTCGGCGCAGGAGCCACTCGGGCGCCTCGGTTCCCGAGAACCCGGGGAGGAGGGTCGTGAGGATGTCCCGGCGCAGCTGGGTTCCCGCGCCGGCGTGACCATGCGAGCTCATCCCTTGACCGCTCCTGCCACCAGGCCGCTCGTCATGCGGCCCTGAACGATGAGGAAGAAGACGATCACCGGGATCGCCATGAGAGTCGATCCGGCCATGAGCCCGGCCCAGTTCGTGGTGCCCGTGGCGACGAGGAAGGTGCGCAGCCAGACGGGCAGCGTCATCATCTCGGGCCGGGCGTTGAGCACGAGCGCCATGATGAACTCGTTCCACGCCTGGATGAAGCCGAAGACGCCCGTCGCGATGAGGCCCGGCGCGAGCAGGGGGAACGTGACCCGCCAGAACGCGGAGGCCCTGGAGCATCCGTCGATCATCGCGGCCTCCTCGAGCTCGGCCGGCACGCCGTTCACGAAGCCGCGAAGCGTCCAGATCGTGAACGGCAGCACCGTCGCGATGTACACGAGCGTGAGCCCGAGGATCGTGTTCAGCAGGTGCCAGCCGTCGATCACCCGGAACACCGAGACGATCATGGCCTCGCCGGGGATCATCTGGATGACGAGGATCGCGATGATGAAGGTTCGGCGGCTCCTGAACCGGAAGCGCGTGACCGCGACGGCGGCGAGGAACGCGAAGACGAGGGCGATCACGACCGTGAGGATGGTGATCACGAGGGAGTTGCCCGCCGCCGGCAGGAACGGCGTGCGACCCGGATCGAACAGCACGGTCTCGTAGTTGCGCAGGGTGAAGTTGTCGGGCCAGAAGTGGATGTCCGAACCGCGGATCTCGTTGTTCGGCTGGAACGACGTGTTCACCATCCAGTACACGGGGAACACGAAGAACGCGAACAGCACCACCGAGACGGCGCTCAGCACCCAGGTCGTGACGCGGCGGCTCACAGCTCCTCCTCCTTCGTGACCTGCCGGACGTAGTAGATCGAGATCGACATGAGCAGCACCGCCGTGATCACCGCGATCGCACCGCCCTGGCCGAAGTCGCCACCCGCGATCGAGGTCTGGTAGATGTACACGCCCAGCGTGTTGGTGAGGGCGCGGATGCCGCCGATGTCCTGCAGCGCGAAGATCTGCGTGAAGACGCGCAGGTCCCAGATCACCTGCAGGATCGTCACGATGAGGAAGATCGGCTTCAGGAACGGGAAGACGATCAGCCGGAACCGCTTGAACCCACCGGCGCCGTCGAGCTGGGCGGCCTCGAGCACCTCCTCGGGAACCTGGGTGAGACCGGCGTAGAGCGTGAAGGCGACGAACGGGACGGCGCCCCAGACGATGATGATGCCGGCGACGAAGAAGAAGCTGAGCGGATCGATGAGCCAGGAGTGCTGGAAGTACTCCACCTGCCCGAACCAGTTGACGAGCACGTAGTTCACGACGCCGTACGCCGTGTCGAACATCCATCCCCAGACGACGGTCGCGGTGAGCGCCGGCATCGCCCACGCGAGCAGCATGCCCACCGAGAGCAGCATGCGGAACCCCTTCGGGAGCCGCATGAGCATGAGTGCGATGAGGGTGCCGACGAGCATCGTGATCACGACGCAGACGGCGGTGAAGGCGAGGGTGCGCGCGAGCACGCCGTAGAAGACGGGGTCGGTGAGCACGTTCGCGTAGTTCTCGAACCAGACCCACTCGGGCGGGGCGCCGAAGACCTGTGCGCGACCGAACTCCTGGAACGAGGTGACGATCAGCTGGACGAGGGGCCAGCCGACGATCAGGGCCAGCACGATGATCGCCGGGGTGAGCAGCGTGTAGGGCGTGAGTCCGCCCCGTCGTCGGCGGGGGCGAGGGGTGTTCGGCCCGGGCGGCGCCGTCAGGCGCTCGCCCTCGATGGCGCTGGGCGCCGCGTCGAGGCCGTGGTCGACGGTGGTCATGGGGAACTCCTGTGGGTCGAGGGATGCGGTGCGACGGCGGACGGGGAACCCGCCGCCGCACCGCGGAGCCGGATGCCTCCGGCTAGCTGTTGAGGATCGCCTCGATCTCCTCGTCGGCCGCAGCGGCGAGCGCCGCGACGTCACCGCCCTGGGCGATCTTGACGAAGAGGTCCTGCAGGATCCCCGCTGCCTCGACGTCGGCCCAGTTCGGCGAAGCCGGCGTCAGCTTGGCGTTGCCGGCGGCGGCCGCGATCGCCTGGGCGACCTCATCGGTGCCGAGGGTGTCGGCGAGCGACAGCTTGGCCGGCACCAGGCCGTTCTCGCCGTAGATCGTCTGGAACCCGTCGGACAGGATGATCTTCAGCGCGTCGATCGCGAGCTCGGGGTGGGCCGACTTCGCCGACACGCCGATGTTCGAGCCGCCGGCGAAGACCTGCGCCGCGCCGCCGTCCATGCCGGGCAGGGCGTACACGCCGAGGTTCTGCTCCTGGTCGGGGCATCCCGGCGCCTCGGCGTCGGCCGGGGCGAGGATCGACCACTTCACCCAGCTCGGCGCGGACAGCTGCAACGTGGTGCCGTCGCAGAAGCCGACCTCGGGGCTCGTCTCGTTGCCGTCCTTCGGCGCGGCCGAGGCGTTCGTCATGACCCGCTGGACCTGCTCGAGGCCGGCGATCGACTCGGGCGAGGAGAGCTGCGCGTCCCACTCGTCACCGTCGGGCACCGCCACCTCGCCGCCGTTCTCCCAGATGTACGGCAGTGCGTTGTACCAGTCCTGGCCGGGCCACCAGATGCCCGACTTGCCGGGGTTGGCCGCCGCGAGCGCCTCGCCGTTCGCGATGTACTCGTCGAGGGTCGACGGGACCGAAAGGCCCGCCGCCGCGAGCGCGTCCTTCTTGTAGAACACCAGACGCGCACCCGAGTACAGCGGTGCGGCGTAGAACTTGCCGTCGTACGATCCGGCCTCGACGAAGCCGGGCAGCAGGTCGTCGCCGCCGAGGTCGTCGAAGTGCTCGGTGAGGTCGAGGAACGCCCCCGCCGACGTGAAGGCCGAAGCCTGGGTGTTGCCGACCTCCACCACGTCGGGGCTGTCCGACCCGGAGAGGCTCGTGGTGAGGCGGTCGACGAGGCCGTCCCACGACTGCTCCTCGATCACGAGGGTCGCATCGGGGTGGTCCTTCTCGAAGGTCGTCTTCAGGTAGTCGCGCGCCTCATCGGGCGTGTCCGTGCCGACGAGCCAGACGCGGATCTCCGCGCCCTCGTCGGAGGCGCCGGTGCCTCCCGAGGCACAACCGGCGAGCGTGATCGCAGCTGCGGCGCCGAGCGCCACGATGCCGAGTTTCCTCATTCGTCGTTTTCCTTTCATCTGTGAGGATCAGCGGAGTGCCGGGTCCTCTTGGTGCGGTGCGATGGGGGCCCCCTACGAGACCCCGAGTTGTCCGGACAGCACCATGACGGCCGCGCCGCGGAGCACGATGTCCTCCGCCTGCTCGGTCATCCGGAGCCTCAGATCACGGTTGTGCTCCGCCATCGTCCGTGTCCGGAGCGTGTCGACGGTCGCCTCGTGCAGGGCACCGTCGAGCAGGTGAGTCGGGCCGCACAGGACGACCTCCGACAGGTTCAGGGCGCCGACGACCGGCGCGAGCACGATGCCGAGGCGACGTCCGGCCTCGCGAAGGATGGCGTCGCGAACGGATGCCGCGTCGGGAGCGGCGTCGTCGATCGCGTCGAGTCGCGCGGCGAGGCGCGGTGCGGCGAGCCAGGCCTCGAGGCATCCGTGCTTGCCGCAGGCGCAGCGAGGGCCGCCGTCGGTACCGACGACGACGTGCCCGATCTCGCCCGCCGCGAATCCGGAGCCGACCACGGGTCGCCCGCCGATGATGAGTCCGGCCCCGACACCGTGGCCGATCTTGACGAGGAGCAGGTCGTCGTCGGATGCCGCGTGCTCGGCGAGCACCGCGACGTTGGCGTCGTTGGCGACGTGCACGGGCAGGCCGAACGTCTCGGCGAGGTGCGCCTGCAGCGCGAGATCCGACCAACCGAGATTCGGCGCAGACCGCACGACGCCGAGCGGATCGACGACGCCGGGTGACCCGATGCCGATGCCGAGCACCGGGGTGTCGGTGCGCTCGAGGAGTCGGCGTACGAGGTCGGTGGCGAGCGCGAGTGCCGCGTCGCCGGTGGCGCCGTCGCGTTCGACGTCGGCCCTCGCGAGGATGCGGCCGTCGAGGTCGATCACCGCGCCCGTGAATCGCCGGTGCTCCGAGAGGTCGACACCGACGATGTGGAACGCGTCGCGGTGGATGTCGATGAGCATCGCCGGCTTGCCCGGGCGGGCGTCGGCGCGCTGGCCGAGTTCGACGATGAGTCCTTCGGCGATGAGGTCGGCCACGAGGTCGGACACCGTCACCCGAGTGAGCCCGGTCTCGCGAGCGACATCCGCCCGGCTCTGCGGACCGGAGGTGTAGAGCACCTGCAGCACGAGCGACCGGTTGTGGTTGCGCGCGTGCTCGGGAAGCACCTTGCTCGTCGGCCGGAGCGCGCGCGTCGGCGGGTAGATCGTGGCGCCCACGCCGGCGCCGCTGCCCGGCGACGGGCGGAACCCGTCGGCCTGGCTTCGTTGCACCTGCGTCGTCACGTTCGTTAGTAAAGCTTACGAACAAACGTACCGCAAGCGGTGATCCCCGATCGAACGCACCCGTTATCGAGTCGTGACCGTGGTCGATTCAGCGTGCCGCCGGCACCGCCGGGGCTTCGGAGCGTGCGGGCCGCCTCGCGTCGCGTCGGCCTCCGATGGCACGGAGGGCGGCCAGGATCGTGACGAGGTCGACGACCTCCTGCAGCAGCGCCCCGGCGGTGGCGGGGATGAGCCCGAAGGCCGCCACGATCATGAGGCCGACGCTCACGACGATGCCGAGCCAGATGCTCTGCAATGCGATGCGAACGGTGTCACGACCGATCTCGACCGCCTTCGCCGACCGTGAGATGTCGTCGACGAGGATCACCGCGTCGGCCGACTCGCTGGCCGCGGTGGCGCCCTTGGCTCCCATCGCGATGCCCACGTCAGCCGCGGCGAGCACGGGGGCGTCGTTCACGCCGTCGCCGACCATGATCACGGGCCGCGACGTGATCGAGGCGACATCGTGCACCTTGTCGGCGGGCAGCGCATCGGCCCGCACCCGGGTGATGCCGAGTTCGGCTGCGATGTGATCGGCCGTCACCTGTGCGTCGCCCGTGAGCATCATGGTCTCGTGAACACCCAGCTCACCGAGCCGATCGAGGGTCGCCCTGGCGTTCTCGCGCACGCGATCACTCGCGACCAGCGCGCCCGCGAAGCGGCCGTCGATGCCGACGTACACGGCGAGCTGTCCGGGGCCGATCTCGGTGCGCACGGTGTCGGGCGCGTGCTCGGCGACGAACGCGAACTTGCCCACGACGACATCGCGACCCTGGATCGCCGCGCGCACGCCGTTCGTCGCCTGCTCGCTGGCGCGTTCCGCCTCGGCGAGCCGCAACCCGCGATCGCGGGCGGCGTCGATCATCGAGGTCGCGAGCACGTGCGATGAGTACTGCTCGGCGGATGCCACGAGCCGGAGCACCTCGTGCTGGTCGAACCCGGGCTCGGTCCTGATCGCCACGAGCTCGGGGTGGCCGTACGTGAGCGTGCCGGTCTTGTCGAAGACGACGGTCTTCGCGCCGGAGAGTTGCTCGAGCACACCACCGCCCTTGACGATGATGCCGTTCCTCGCCGCGCGGCTCATGCCGCCGATGAAGGCCACCGGGGCGGCGATGAGCAGGGGGCACGGCGTGGCGAGCACGAGCACCTCGGCGAAGCGGACCGGGTCGCCCGAGAGCCACCACGCGACGCCCGCCAACGCGAGCGAGAACACCGTGAACGGCACGGCGTACCGATCGGCCAGGCGCACGACGGGTGCCTTCGACTCGGCCGCCTCGGCGACGAGCGCGACGATCTGCTGGTACTGGCTGTCGGCCGCGG
>DASUVU010000162.1:0-7145 GCA_036378815.1 Agromyces sp.
GTCGCAGGACGGCCAGACCTGTCCGACGTCGAACGCCGTGCTTGACGAGCTGCATGCCGACTGCTTCGCCGGCTCATGGGCGGCAGCTGCGTCGCAGACCGAGGACGAGCGCGGCGTGCCGTTCCTGCAACCCATCACTCGCGACCAGTACGCACAGGCGATCGACGCGGCCGCCGCGGTCGGCGACGACCGCATCCAGGAGACGATGCAGGGTCAGGTGAACCCGCACACGTTCACCCACGGCACGAGCGAACAGCGCGTGCGGTGGTTCGAGACGGGCTTCGAGCGGGGCGCCGGCGCGTGCGACACGTTCTCGGTCGACGGCTCGCAGCTCTGATCAGGCGAGCGCCGACACGATCGCCTGCCCCAGCTGCACGGGCTTCGTGAACTGGGGCCAGTGACCCGTCGGCAGGTCGACGTAGTCGACCTGCTTGACCGCCGCGAGCTCGCGCGTCCACGGAGCGCCTCCGGCGATGGCCTCGGTGAGCACGGAGCTCGGGAATTCGCACGCGATCACCGTGATCGGCACGTCGTACCGTCGCTCGTCGCTGAGGACCATGGGGTCGCGCGCGGCGCCGGCGGGATGCGGGATGGCCCGCGACCGGAATTCGGCGCGAAGCTCATCGTCGAGGTCGACGAGGTCGGCGTCTTCGAACTCCGACCAGTCGGGCAGTGGGACCTCATCGTCGGTGACCGGCAGTTCGTCGTTGATCGCATCGCCCTGAGGCTGGGGACCAGCGTCGACGTAGACGACACGCGCGACACGGTCGGGCCGGGCGTCGACGACGCCGTGGGCGATCGCGCCGCCGCCCGAGTGACCGACGAGGACGACGGGCTCGTCGAACCCGTCAACGAGCCGCACGACGGCGTCGATGTGGTCGCGCAGGCCGATGCCCGAGCGATCGGCGTCGACCGACTCGAGGCCGGGCAGGGTGACGGGGTGCACGCGGTGCCCGGCCTCTTCGATGACGGGCGTGACGCCCTGCCACGACGACGCATCGAGCCAGAAACCGGGGATGAGGATGACGTCCATGCCTCGAACGTACCGATGGCCACCGACGTCGGGCTCTCGGGCCGGTAGGCTCGCGGATGTCGCGGACGAGTGCTGCGACGGATGCCCCGCCCCCGCGGCATCCGCCGGTCGACCCGAACAGCGCTGCCGCGGCATCCGCGATGCCCTGCGCCTGTCGACGGATCGAGCTGAATCGGAGGACCCCTGTGCGCGCCGTGCTCTTCACCGCCTTCGGCGAGGTCCCCGAACTCGTGCACGTGCCCGAACCGGCGTGCCCGCCTCGCGGGGCGGTCATTCGCGTGCGCGCGACCGGGCTGTGCCGCAGCGACTGGCACGCCTGGATGGGCCACGACGACACCGTCGCACTGCCGCACGTGCCAGGCCACGAGTTCGCCGGCGAGGTCGCGGCGCTCGGATCCGAGATCGTCACGGGCGACTGGAATGTCGGCGACCGCGTCACGGCGCCCTTCATCTGCGCATGCGGTCGCTGCGCCGAGTGCCGGTCGGGCAACGAGCAGGTGTGCGACGACCAGTCCCAGCCCGGCTTCACGCACTGGGGCTCCTTCGCCGAGTACGTGGTGGTCGACGAGGCCGAGCTGAACCTCATACGCCTGCCCGCCTCGCTCGACTTCGTCGAGGCCGCATCACTCGGATGCCGCTTCGCCACCGCCTATCGCGCGATCGTGTCGCGCAGCCGGCTCGCCCCCGGCGAGCAGGTCGCGGTGCATGGATGCGGCGGGGTCGGCCTCTCGGCGATCATGATCGCGGTCGCGGCGGGCGTGAAGGTGTACGGGGTGGATGTGTCCGACGCGGCACTCGTCGCGGCCGAGCAACTGGGCGCGGTGCCGGTGCGCGGCGGGGAGGGCGCGGCCGAGCGCATCGTCGAGGCTTCCGGCGGTGGCGTCGACGTGTCGGTGGACGCATTCGGCAGCACCGAGACGTCGTTCGCCTCGGTGCGGAGCCTCAAGAAGCGCGGGCGGCACGTGCAGGTCGGATTGATGCTCGGCGACAGCGCGCTCTCGGCGATGCCGATGGACGCGGTCATCGCGGGCGAGCTCGAGATCCTCGGCAGCCACGGCATGGCCGCCCACGAGTACCCGTCGATGCTCGGCGCGGTCGCGTCGGGCGACTTCCGGCCGATCGAGCTGGTGGGCCGGCGCATCGGGCTCGACGAGGTTCCCATGGCGCTCGCCGCGATGGGCACCGCCGGCGCCTCGGGGTCCGGCATGACGGTCGTCGAGCTGTAGCGGCATCCCGAACGCGCGCGTGCGCGCCGAATGCCGCAGTCGCCGTGCCCCGCGCTTCCGCCGCCGGCCGACTCCGGCCAGAATGATGCGATGGACCCGGTCGCAGCGCTCGAGGAGATCGCCTTCCTGCTCGAACGAGATCGGGCGTCGTCGTTCAAGTCCAAGGCGTTCCGGCGTGCCGCCGACGTGATTCGCCAGTACTCGCCCGACGAGCTCGCTGAACGCGTCCGCAACGGCACGCTCAAGCGCACGAAGGGCATCGGCGACAGCACCTATGCGGTCATCGCCGAGTCCGTCGGCGGCCAGGTGCCGGCCTACCTCGCAGACCTGCGTGAGCGCAGCGGCCCGGCGGTCGCGGCATCCGTCGACGGTCTTCGATCGAAGCTGAAGGGCGACCTGCACAGCCACACGGAGTGGTCGGATGGCACGACCCCGATCGCGACGATGGCCCGTGCAGCCCAGCTCGTCGGGCTCGAGTACCTCGTGATATCGGATCACTCGCCGAACCTCACCGTCGCGAACGGCCTCAGCGCCGAGCGACTCGAGCAGCAGCTCGGCGTCCTCGACGAGCTGAACGCGGTGAACGAGCTCGGCGGGGGCGGAATCCGCCTGCTCTCAGGGATCGAGACCGACATCCTGCTCGACGGCACGCTCGACCAGACGCCCGAGATGCTCGGCCGTCTCGACGTGGTCGTGGCGAGCGTGCATTCCAAGCTGCGCATGGAATCACGCGAGATGACCGCACGGATGCTGCGAGCCATCGAGACTCCCCGCATGAACGTGCTCGGGCACTGCACGGGCCGCCTCGTCGAGGGGTCGCGTGGAACGCGACCGCAGTCCACGTTCGACGCCAAGGCGGTCTTCGGCGCCTGCGCCGAGCACGACGTCGCGGTCGAGATCAACTCGCGCCCAGAGCGTCAGGATCCGCCCGACGAGCTCATCCAGCTCGCGCTCGACGCCGGATGCCTGTTCAGCATCGACACCGACGCGCACGCGCCGGGGCACTTCACCTTCCTCGACCTCGGTGCCGCGCGCGCAGAGGCGAACGGCGTGCCGGCCGAGCGCATCGTGACGACCTGGCCGGTCGAGCGCCTGCTCGAGTGGACGTCGGGCGGCTGATCCAGCCGGATCAGCCGGCGGGCGTGCCGCCGTCGACCGCGCTCATGACCGCGTCGACATCGTTCTCCGTCGCGGGCATTCCCGCCTCTGCGAGGCGCTGGCGCACCATCTCCCGGACGTTGTCGACATTGCCGAGCGCGACGTCGCCGCGCACCTGCTGGATCACCCCGTCGAGCCGCTGGTCGTCCGTCGCCTCGTCGTGGCCGTCTTCGATCGGTGCATCCTGCGTGTCCATGTCCTCACCGTCGCACGTCGCGCGCGAGGGCGCCTCCCCTTGACAGGCCGAACGGGCGGTGCATGCGCTCGGGCGGTACAGGCGCTCGGTGTCGGTGGCGCGCTCGGTGTCGGTGGCGCGATTCACCGGCCCCGTGTTACACCGGGTCGAGCCGGAGCGTCGTGCTCACGAGCTCCGGTCCGACCACCGTGGCGACGACGCGCGGCGGGTGGCTGCCGTACTTGGCACGATAGGCGGCGTCGAGCGCCTCATGGAGTTCGGCGTCGGCACCGGGATCGACGAAGGTCACGTCGTGCTCGACCCCACCGGCCGTGATGCGACCGGAACCGCTGCGCCGGGCGCGGACGAACCACGGGTTGTCGGGCCCGTAGGCCGAGCGCACGTAGAGCTCGTCCCCGTGGCGCACCACCCAGATGATGATGGCCTTGCGCAGCGATCCGTCGGGTCGCCGTGAGGCGATCCTCAGCTCCTCGGCCTCGCCGATCGCCCGCAGCTCATCGGTGGTCCATCCGCTCATGTCGCGCTCCTCTCACCGCTCCCATTCTGGTCGCCGCCCGAGCGCGGGAGGCACGAGGCACTACTGCGGGTGCAGGTCGATCTCGCGGGCGACGCCTGGTGCGTCGGGGTCGTCGACGATCGGCTGGTCCGCCATGAAGAGGCGGATCACGTTGGCGAGCTCATCGGGGTGACTGAAGTTGATGGCGTGCGCAGCGCCCTCGATGACGACCAGCACCACCGGCGTGTCGGCCTGGGCGGCGACCTCCCGCACGGCGGCGGGTGGCGGCATCAGCGGGTCCCGGTCGCCGACGACGACGAGCGTCGGGATTCGCAGCTCCAGCAGTCGCTCGAGGGTCGGATAGCGGGTGAGCGCCCGGAACATCCGGAACGTGCTGTAGATCCCGAATCGGAGATAGTCGGGCGTCGCCACCTTGACCATGCTGCTCGGCTCGCGCCCCCCGTCGCGTGCGAGTTGGGTGATCGCACCCATGAGCGGCTGGTTGAAGCGCCCGCCGGCGGGTGAGACCAGCACCGCACGGTCGACGCGTTCGGGGAACTCGTACGCGAACTCGCAGATGACCGGGCAGCCCATCGAATTGCCGACGAGCGTGGCCGACGCGATCTCGCGGTCGTCGAGGAACGCCGCCGCCGCGCGCGCAAGGCCCGGCACGTCCAGTGCCCGCGGTGCCCGCCAACTCAGGCCGAAGCCGGGCAGGTCGGGAACGATGGTGTGGAACTCGCCGGCGAGCCGCTCGGCCGTGGGCAGCAGGTAACGGCCCGAGAGACCGAAGCCATGGAGGTGCACCATGGCGGGCGCGTCGAGGGCGTCGGGCGACTCGCGGTAGAACACGTCGACGCCGTCGATCGTGGTCCAGCGTTCGGCGAGGCTCGATGCCGGGCGCTTCGGCGTCCGCCGCGCCCGACGTCGAAGGGCGGCGGCCGTTTCGTCGGCGGCCGGCGAGGACATGTCGATGATCCTCCTCCGCCCACGGGGGACGCGTCAACGTGTCGCACGCTATTGCGCGCTCGGCCCCTGCCCGATGCTCAGCCATCCGGAGTCGCCGCCACGACGGCCGGTGTCCGCCTGACCCGCCTCGGCGTCGCGCATCGCCTGGAGTTGACGCTCCACCTCCGCTTGGGCGCTCAGCGCGGCGAGCTGCCGATCGATGTCGGCGTCGGGGGCTGCGGTGAGATCCTGGAGCGCACCGCTCGCGAGCATCTCATCGGTCGCGGCGGCGCGCGCCTGCATCTGCGCGACGCGGTCGCGCGCCCGGTCGAGGCTCGTGCCGATGTCGTTGATCGTCGAGCCGATGCCGGCGACCGCCTCGTTGGCCTTCACCTGCGCCTCGGAGGCGGTGTACGTGGCCTTGATCGTCTCCTTCTCGACCTTGAACACGGCGATCTGCTCCGCGAGCCGGCGTTCGCGTTCCTCCAGCTGCGCCGTCTGCTGCTGCATGGCCGTGTACTGCTCCTGCAGCTTCGAGACCTGCCGTTCGATGAGGGATCGACGCTCGAGCGCAGCGCGTGCGAGATCCTCGCGTCCCTGGGTCAGGGCCTCGCGGGCCTGGCCTTCCAGGCGCTGGTATCGGGCGCCCAACTCCTGCCCCTGCAGATCGACCCGCTTCTTCGCGGTCGCGACCTCCGCCAATGCCTGACGCACCTGCTGCAGCAACTTCACCTGCTGGTCGTAGCTGTGATCGAGCATCTCGCGGGGGTCTTCGATCTTGTCCAACGCCTTCGACGTCTTGACCCGGAAGATGTCTCGCATCCGCGACGTGTTGCTCATGTTCGGTCTCCTTCTCTCGAACGTTCTCAGGCGGCCGGGCGGCCGATCCGCTGTCGGCCCTCGGGGTGATCCCGCTGGTTGAGCGTCCGCAGTGCCTGCACGCCCGCGTGCAGTGCCACAACCTCGTGCTCCACGTCCGCGTGCAGGGCGGAGAGGGCGTCATCCGAGACGTCGCCGAGACCCGAAGCGACCGCGTATCGAAGGCGGCGGATCAGGTCGCCGACCTGGTCGACGCGTCGGCCGGCGGACGGGAGCTGATCGGCCAGCACCGCGGCATCCGTCTCGCTCTCCATCAGCCGCAACTGCAGGTCGAGCGCCTCGCCCTCGTCACGGATTCGACGGAAGAGCCGCTCGACGTCGCCGTGCGGGGCCTGACCGCGTCCGGCGACCTCCACCGCGGCGCGCCCGCTGTCGAGCGAGTCCTGCAGCCGGATGCGCAGGCGCAACACCTTTCCGCGCGGGCCGGAACTCACCCCGGCGCGAGCGCGCAGCACGGCGCCGCCGAGAGCGCGGCTGCGCCGCACACGTCTCGCGACCGCCCTCACGACGAAGAACACCGTGGCCACGGAGATGGCCATGATGATCAGGAGCGCGAGAAGCACTCCGAGGATGATGTCCACACCGACCACCTCCACCTTTCGGAGGCGCCTTCCGGTTGTCGCGTGCGCCGGGCCGGTCGACCCGCCCACGCCGTGCAGCCCTGCAGCGCCACTCAGGCTTGAAACGCGATATAACGCAAACCTACGCCAGCTTCGTCCTGAGCGTTAGCGTCTGGAGGATATTCGAAGCTCGCGCTGCCTAGCTGGTGCGGAATCCTTCCGCCTGCGTGTCCTCGTCGGCGACGCGCACGCCGTAGCGGTACGCCAGCTTCCCACCGAGCCAGCCCGAGACGCCGATCACGGCCAGTCCGATGATCGTGAGCACGAGGCCGGTGATGCTGATCTCGTCGTGATCGGATGCCGCGCGCACGAAGTAGTTCACCGCGAAGAGCACCACGGCGCCGAGGTTCAGCCCCATGTGGATGAATGCGGTGCGCTTCGCGACGGTGTTCGAGGGGATGGCCAGCAGGTCGAGGAATCCGAAGATGGCGGCCAGCAGGGCGCCGATCACGCCGATCGCGATCAGCACCTGTGCGCCGATCGTCCACGGCTCGGCGTCCTCGACGAAGAAGCCGATGAGGTCGAACAGGATGCTCGCGGTCCAGGCCCCGAGCGGGATGGTCACGGCGATCGGGTGGAAGGGGTGGCC
>DASUVU010000163.1:0-2610 GCA_036378815.1 Agromyces sp.
CGCCTGCCTTGCCGTCGCCGGATGCCTCGGACTGACGGGCTGCGTCGCCACGGCCCCCGCTCCTGGAACCGGCTCGTCGTCGGGCGCGTCGGGTGCAGACGCAGCGTCGAACGACGAGGAGCTCCTTCGCGCCATCCGCCCGTCGTTCACCGACTCCACGGATCGTGCCGCGGTCGCCGTGATCGACGGCGACGGCGTACGCACGGCGTTCATCGATGCCGACGAGTCCACCGTGTTCGAGATCGGCTCGATCACGAAGGCCTTCACGGGCGAGCTGCTCGCGGAGGCGGTGGAGCGAGGCGAGGTGCGGCTCACCGACACGCTCGGCGAGCATCTCGACCTCGGCGATGCGCCCGTGGCATCCGTCACCCTGCGCGACCTGGCCGCGCACAACGCGGGACTGCCCACCTTCCCCGACGACCCGGAGTGGGTCGAGCGCGCCACTGCCGATATCGAGGCCGGCGGAGATGGCGTCGACGCGACCCTCGACGACCTGCTCGACCACGCTCGCGGACTCGAGATCCAGGCCGAGCAGGGATTCTCGTACAGCAACATCGGTGCGGCGCTGGTCGGCCAGGCCGTCGCCGCGGCCGCCGACACCGACTACGTCACCCTGCTGTCCGAGCGACTGCTCGAACCGCTCGACCTCGACGGTGTCTCGGTGCCGCTCGATGACCCCGACGTGCCGAGCGGCCACGCGGGCGGGACGGATCCGGCGGGGAACGCGGTCGAGCCGTCGACGCTCGGTGCATACGCACCGGCCGGCGGCATCCACGCGACCATCGGCGACCTCGTGAAGTTCGCCGAGGCGGTGATCGACGGGGAACTCGCCGACAGCGCCGCGCAGACCGACACGGTCGACCTCGGCTCTGGGGCGTCGATGGGGTACTTCTGGGGCGTCGACGACGAGGGCGGTCATCGGATCGTCTCGCACAACGGTATGACGGGCGGATTCGCGAGCGTCCTGGTCATCGACGTCACGGCCGGAACCGCCGTCATCGTGCTGTCGAACCAGTCCGACGGGGTCGACCATGTCGGAGCGACGCTGCTCCAGCGCAGCCGCTGATCGACGCCGCCCCAGTCCACCGGGCGCGGGCTACGATGCAGGCATGGGTGGGGCGGGGGCCGAGGCATCCCTGGCGGTGGCGGAACCGGCGCGACGGCGTCGGTTCTCGGTGAGCGCGCTGCTCGACGGCTTCTTCTTCGTCTTCGCGGGGCTGGCCGCGATCTGGTTGGCGTGGCTCCTCTTCACCGAGTCGTTCACGTTCGGCTGGTGGGGCATCCTCGGCTTCGTGATGTTCTGGGCGCTGCTCGCCTACCTCGTGCTCCCGCGCCTGCACCGGATCCTCACCGCCATCTACGTTCCCGACTACTTCATCGGCCGGGCCCGCACGAGTGACGGCCTCCTCGGAGACCCCGTGAACCTCGCGGTGCTCGGCGACGAGCCGCAGCTCCACGCCGTCATGGTCGAGGCGGGCTGGACCCGCGCCGACGACGTCACCCTCGCCTCGAGCTGGCGCATCATCACCTCGACGCTCACGCGTCGCAGCTACGACGAGGCGCCGGTGAGCCCCCTCTTCCTCTTCGGACGACAACAGGATGCCGCGTACCAACAGGAGGTCGAAGGCAATCCCGCGAAGCGCCATCACGTGCGCTTCTGGCGCTGCCCCGACGGGTGGCTGCTGCCCGGGGGATCTCGCGTGGACTGGCTCGCCGCGGGCACGTTCGACCGTGCGGTCGGGTTCTCGCTGTTCACGCTGCAGGTGACCCACAAGATCGACGCCGACACGGACATCGAGCGCGACCACATCGTGGCGACGCTCCGCGTGGCCGACCCCACCGTACGCGTCGAGGTGCTCCGCGACTTCTCCACCGGCTATCACGCACGCAACGGCGGTGGCGACACGATCCAGACCGACGGCGACCTGCCCGTGATCGACGTGCGTGGGATCGCGGTCGGAGTCGCGGCGCCCGTATCATCGAGCGAGGTGAGCCCGTGACATCCGTCGACAAGCGCCCGGCGTTCGACATCCCGGCAGAACTGGCGAAGCGCGCGCCCGTCGACACCCCGATGCGACGGCCGGTGTCGACGGTGGTGGGCGCGGCCCTCGTCGTGCTCCGCGTGCTCGCGGGCGTGATCTGGCTCATCGCACTCACGCTGCAGTGGCCCGACGTGCTCGCCGCCGAGTTCGACAGCGTCTCGGCCGAGCAGCTCAGCACCGACGAACTCCAGGCCGCGACCGATGCGGGCCTCGTTGCAGTACTGGTGGTCGGCGGCGTCATCCTTCTCGTCGAGCTGGTGCTGGCCGTGTTCATCTACCTCGGATGGAACTGGCCGCGCGTCGTGGTGATGGTGTTCGCCACCCTCAGCATCAGCGGCTCGTTCGCAGCCTGGTGGGCGGGCGACCAGGAGATCACGCTGCAGACGACGCTCTTGACGCTGTCCCTCGACATCCTCGTCATGCTCGCCCTGTCGAGCCGCGCGGCCCGCGCCTACGCGCGTCGTCGCCGACGCCGCAGCCGGCGATGAGCGCCCCCGAGCCCCAGCCGGCGGCGCGAGGCCCGGCGCTCTCACCGACGCTGCGGGTGCTGCTCGGCCTCGCGGCCGCG
>DASUVU010000164.1:0-5983 GCA_036378815.1 Agromyces sp.
ACCACCGAGGGCGGCGAGCGCCCCGAGCACGAGGGCGAGCGTGAGGCTGACGACCGCGGCCCCGAGTCCGATCGTGAGCGATTCGCGAGTGCCGAACACGACGCGGCTGTAGAGGTCGCGCCCCGACTCGTCGGTGCCGAACCAGTGCGTCGCCGATGGCGACTGGAGCGCCGCCGGGTAGTCGAGCGCGACCGGCGAATGGGTGGCGAGCAGGTGCGGGGCGACCGCGGCCGCGGCGAAGAAGCCGAGCACCGCGATCGCCGCGAGCAGACCCCACGGCACCCGCGCGAGCGCCGACCGCGAACCCGCGCGTGCCGATGACGCGGTGATGGCGGTCATGCGCTCCTCCGCAGCCGCGGGTCGACGAGCGCGTAGGCGATGTCGACGAGCAGGTTCGCGAGCACGTAGAACACCGCGATGAGCACGACCACCCCGACGACGATCGGCAGGTCCTGAGAGCCGACGGCGTTCACGAGGATGTGCCCGATCCCCGGGCGGGTGAAGACCGCCTCGACGACCACGGCGCCCGAGAGCGTGGCACCGAGCGCCCATCCCGAGAGGCTGATCGCCGGCAGCACGGCATGCCGCAGCACGTGTCGTAGCCGAACCCCCATGTCGCCCATACCCCGCATGCGGGCCGACACCACGAAGGGCTGGTCGAGCGACCGCTCGAACTCGGCGCGGGTGGCCTGGCCCAAGAATCCCGCCAGCGGGATCGCGAGCGTGAGCGCCGGCAGGATGAGGCCGTCGGGGCCTGAGCCACCGATCACCGGGAACCATCCGAGGCCGGCTGCGAAGACGAGCAGGAGGATGATGCCGAGCCAGTACGACGGCAGGCCGGCGGTGAACACCTCGAGCAGGGAGCCGGCCGCCCCGATCCGGGGTCCGCGTCCGGCCGTGAGCACGACCCAGACGACCATCAGCACCCAGGCGAAGAGCAGCGCCGTCACGGCGAGGACGATCGTCGCTCCGAGCTGTTCGCCGATGATGTCGATGACCGGACGGTGCTGCTGATACGAGGAGCCGAGGTCGCCGACTGCGAGCGAGCGAAGATGGTCCCAGAACTGCACGAGCACCGGGCGATCGAGCCCGTACTCGGCGATGATGGGTGCGAGCTCCTCGGGGGACCGCGCTTCGGTCTGGCCCGTGCGCACGTTCAGGATGGCGGTTGCGCGGTCGCCGGGCAGCGCCGCCTGCGCCAGGAAGGTGAGCGTCGCCGTACCGAACAGCACGATCGCAGCCGAGACCAGCCTCGCGCCGAGCCGCCGGGCCTCGAGGAGGCGACGGACGGGGGTCACCGCGATGGGCGCAGGGACCTCGACCTGCTCATTCCACGAAGTACGCGTCATGGAACACCGGTCCTCCCTGTGCGTGCTCCTGCCAGACGTCGCGAAGTCCCGGCGAGACCGCGAGCGTCGAGAGCCGGTCGTACAGCCCGATCGAGAGCGCCCGGTCGGCGATGTACTCCTGGGCCTCCCCGTAGAGCGCGTTCTGCCGATCGCGGTCGGCCTCGGAGTTGGCCTCGAGGATGAGTCGTTCGAGCTCGGCGTCGTTGTAGAACGCGCCGTTGCTGCCGTTCGGCCACTCGGGCGTGCTCGAGCGCCAGGTGATCCACAGGATGCCGGCCGTCACCGACGTCCAGTAGCCGACCTGGATGTCGCGCTCCTCCGGCTTGGTGTAGGCCCCGGCGACCGACGCGGCCCGGGGCACCGGGACGAGCTCGACCTTGAACCCGACCTCGCCCGCCTGCTGCTGCACGCCCTGCAGGATCGCTGCGCCATCGGCGTTGACGATCGACCCGGCGCCGTATGGGATCACGATCTCGAGCGTCTCGCCGCCCTTCGTCCGGTAGCCGTCGTCGTCGCGTTCGCTCCACCCTGCCTCGTCGAGCAGGCGGTTCGCCTCATCGGGGTCGTAGTCGTAGGCATCCGCCGCCTCCCGGCTGTATCCGGGGGTGGCCTGGCTCACGGCGCCGTTGCCCTCGTAGGGGATCACGCCGCGACCGATCGTCTCGACGATCTGCTTCCGGTCGAGGCTGTACGCGAACGCCTTCCGCACGAGCTCGTCGGTGAACGGTCCCTGCACGGTGTTGAACGACAGCTGCTGGGGGCGACCGGGCGTCACGTACTTCTGCAGCTGATATCCCGCGGCGCCGACCGATTCCCACTCGATGGCCGGAACGTCGTAGATCACGTCGGTCTCGCCCGTCTTCAGCGAGGCGGTGCGGGTCGTGGCATCCGGAACGAAGCGCCACTCGACACGCTCCACGTTGGCGGCGCCCTCGTGCTTCGCGTTCGCCGGCCACGACGTGTAGTCGTCGTTGCGGACGAGCGTGATGGCCTCGCCCCGCTTCCACTCCTCGACGACGAACGCTCCCGACCCGATCGGCGCCTCGCAGTTCTGCTCGGCGGTGCGGGTCTCGAGGGCCTGCTGCGACTGGATGCCGAAGTAGCCCTGGGCGAGGTTCTCTGCGAAGCGCGGGTAGGGCGCGGTGAGCCGCACCTCCAGCGTCCGCTCGTCGATCGCGACCGCGGATTCGTAGTACGGGACCAGCCACGCCTTGGCGGTGCCGTTGCCGCCGTTGACCCAGTGGTCGAAGTTGTACGCCACGACTCCGGCCGTGAGCGGTGAGCCGTCGGTGAACTGCACGCCCTCCGTGATCGCGAACGTCCAGGTCAGGCCGTCGTCCGAGACCGACCACGAGTCGGCGAGCCATGGCACCGCCTCGCCGTCCTCGTCGAGGGACGTGAGGCTGTCGAGCACCTGGTACGACAGGTACGCCTGCTCGATCCATCCGCCGAACACGCACTCCGGTTCCTGCTGGTGGCCGTAGACGATGGTGCCGCCCTCGATGGGCTCGGCGTCGGCGTCGGGCTCAGTGGCCCCGCCCACGCCGCAGGCCGTCAGGGCGATGGTGGCTGCGGCGACGACGGCGAGCGCCGCAAATGCGCGTGGTCGCGAGGTCATGTGTGCTCCTTCGGGGCGAGGATGGCCGTGGGATCTGGAGCACGCTAACGCCATCGCGAGCGGCGCCGTCGACGCGCACGTCACAGAGGTCACGAGCGGTCACGGAGGGTCGCGGGCGGTCACGCCGGGTAACGTCGGGGCGTCGTCATCCACCGGTCCTGCGACATCCGACGTCACATGGCGGCGACATCCGCCGTCACATCCCGGTTCCGAATCCCCTCCCGCTCGTCGCCTGCGTGGGGCACCATTGAACGATGGGAATCGAAGCAACACCCATCTCGCCCACCCTCACCGACTCGCAATGGAACCGACTGGTTCGCTACGGGACGCCCATCGACACCAGCGAGGGCGACGTGCTCTTCGCGTCCGGCGATCGTTGGTACGACCTCATCCTCGTCGAGACCGGCGCCGTCGACGTCGTGCGCGAGAAGCTGAGGTGGGTCGAGGAGACGCTCATCGCCACCCTGGGCGAACGCACGTTCGTCGGTGAGCTCGGGCTGCTGAACGGACAACGCGCCTTCCTCACTGCTCGGGTCTCCAAGCCCGGCAGGATGCTGCGCATCGACCACGAGACGTTGCAGCGCATGATGGCCGAGGACGACGAGCTCTGCGATCTCATGCTGCGCACGCTGTGGGCCCGCAGGGAGGAACTGCGCAAGGGACCCGCCGCCTGGACGCTGAAGATCATCGGTTCGTCGCGTTCCCGTGAGGCGGTGGCGCTGCGCCGGTATGCCGAGCGGCTCGGTCTCGTGCACACCTGGGTCGAGGCCGACGACCCCGAACGGGCCGCGGCGTTCGAGAGCCACGGCTTCACCCGCGGCGACCTCCCGGTGGCGATCGTGCAGGGCGAGAACGTGCTGCGCGCGACGCCGGGGCAGCTCGCCGAACTCCTCGGCCTCGCCTACGCGGCGGAAGACGACTTCACCGTCGACCTCGCCGTGGTCGGTGCCGGCCCGGCGGGACTCGCCGCGGCCATCTACGGCGCATCCGAGGGCCTGCGCACCGTGCTGCTCGACTCCGTCGCACCCGGCGGTCAGTCGTCGGCGACGTCGCGCATCGAGAACTACCTCGGCTTCCCGTTCGGGGTGAGCGGCGATGCACTGACCTCCCAGGCATCCCTGCAGGCGTTCAAGTTCGGCGTGCGAGTGGTCGCGCCCTGCGAGGTCATGCGCCTCGAGCACAACGGGAGCGAGCTGGAGCTCACGCTGACCGACGGCGCGCTCGTCCACTCCCGTGCCGTCGTCGTCGCCACCGGTGTCGCGTACCGCTCGCTCGACCTCGACCGCTGGAAGGACTTCGAGGGCGCCGGCATCTACTACGCCGCATCGGCCCTCGAGCTGCGGCAGATGGCCGGGTCCGACGTCGTCGTGGTGGGAGGCGCCAACTCCGCGGGCCAGGCGGCGCTCGCCCTCGCGGCCAACGGATGCCACGTGCGGCTCGTGGTGCGCGGGAACGACCTCGGGCGGCAGATGTCGAGCTACCTCACCGACCGCATCATGGAGGACCCGCGGATCGACGTGCACACGGGCACGCAGGTGACCGGACTGCACGGCGATGGGGAACTCGACCGGGTGACCCTGAGCGGCGGCGCCGGGGGCACCGTCGACTGCCGCGGGCTCTTCTGCTTCATCGGCGCTGAGCCGGCCACCGACTGGCTCACCGACGTGGAGCGCGACGAGCACGGGTTCGTGCATACGGGCGCCGACGTCATCGGCCTCGGCGAGCCCTGGCGCGAGCTCGGGCGGATGCCGCTGCCGTTCGAGACCTCGCTGCCGCGGGTGTTCGCCGCCGGCGACGTGCGCCGCGGCTCGATGAAGCGCGTCGCGGCAGCCGTCGGCGAAGGGTCGAGTGCCGTGGCATCCGTGCACCTCGCATTGGCCGCGGCCGACGTGTTCGCCTGACGGTCACGACGTCGTCGCGGCATCCGACGTTCACGAGTCGCCGACCTGCGCGCCCTAGGCTTGGCCGCATGAGACGACGCGACGAGGTCGAGTGCTGGCTCACCGACATGGACGGCGTTCTCGTGCACGAGAACCAGGCACTGCCCGGCGCCGCCGAACTGCTCCAGGGGTGGGAGGACGCCGGCACGCCCTATCTGGTGCTCACGAACAACTCGATCTTCACCGCGCGCGACCTCTCGGCGCGGCTGCGGGCGAGCGGGCTCAACGTGCCCGAGGACCGACTCTGGACCTCGGCCCTCGCGACCGCCGACTTCTTGCAGCAGCAGCTGCCGGGGGGCAGCGCCTTCGTGCTCGGCGAGGCCGGCATCCTCACCGCGCTGCACGACGCGGGGTTCGTCATGACCGAGACCGATCCCGACTTCGTCGTCGTCGGCGAGACCCGCAACTACTCCTTCGAGGCGATCACGAAGGCGATCCGGCTCATCGGCAAGGGGTCGCGGTTCATCGTGACGAATCCGGATGCCACGGGGCCGAGCGCGGAGGGCCCGTTGCCCGCGACCGGGGCCATCGCGGCGCTCATCACGAAGGCCACGGGCATGGAGCCCTACGTGGTCGGCAAGCCGAATCCGATGATGTTCCGATCGGCGCTCAACAAGATCGGGGCGCACTCCGAGAACACCGCGATGATCGGCGATCGCATGGACACCGACATCGTCGCGGGCATCGAGGCCGGGCTGCACACGATCCTCGTGCTCACGGGCATCAGTGACCAGGCCGAGATCGAGCGGTACCCGTTCCGGCCCGACGAGATCCTCACCGGCGTGCACGAGCTCGTCGACTCCGACCCCGTCGAGGTCGAGCTGTAGGGGTCTCCCGGCTTGAGTCGCCCGATTCTCGCGAGATCCGGGCGACTCGGCGTGGCGTGGCGGCGCGGTCAGGCGAGGCGGGCGACCGCGTCGGCGAGCCCGGTCCAGAAGCGCTCGACGTCGAGCCCGGTCGCGACCCACGCGTTCGGCTCCCGGCGCAGCACGTCGCCCAGGTCGACGCTCGTCGCGCCGACGGTCTCGGTTCCCGCGAGTTCGATGTCGAGTCGGGTGTGCGTGAGCTCGAGGCAT
>DASUVU010000165.1:0-3572 GCA_036378815.1 Agromyces sp.
CCTCGACCGGGCGGCGGGGCGTGCCGTACCGGTACGCGTTGTGCACCGTCGCCCACTCGAGCAGTTCGCCCGCCTCGACCATGCGGTCGAACTCGTCGTCATCGACGAAGAAGTAGTGCTCGCCATCGACCTCCCCGGGTCGGGGCGGACGCGTCGTCGCCGACACGGAGAGCTGCACGTCGGGATGGTGTCGGCGGATCTGGGACGCGACCGTGCCCTTGCCGACCGCCGTCGGACCGGCGAGCACGACGAGCCGGTCGCCCGTGCCGCCGTGCGTGGCGATCCACTCCGCCACGAACTCGCGAAGGTGGCGTCGCTGGAGCCGACCGAGGCCGCCGAGCCGCTTCGACGGCGAGATCCGGAGCTGCTGCATGATGCGAGCGGTCTTCGTCGCGCCGATCGCCGGGATCGACGAGAGGAACTCCGTGACGCGGATCCTCCCCTCGACGCCGTCGGGCTCCTCGTACGCGGTGCGTAGCACGTCGAGCGGGCTTCGCGCACCGGCCGCGATCGCCGACTTGACGGCCGCACGGGCGCGACGCGCGGCGACCGCGGCTCGGGATGCCGCGACACGGTCGACCTCGGGCGGCGACGAGGTGGTCGCGCGGGCGGTGTGGTCGGTGGGGTTCATGGCGTCAGACAACGGCGGCTCCGTACTGGTCGACGCGACGCGCGATGGCGTCGGCGATGCCCTCGGGCCCGGCGCCGAGCAGCGAACGCGACTCGTTCGCGATGACGCCGCCGGCGAAGGATCCGAACCGAAGGCGGAGGTCGCCGGGCTCGGCGCCCTGGTGTCCGAACCCGGGTGCGAGCACCGCCAGGCCCGGGCGAGGTGGCTCGGAATTCGTGTCGATGCCGGCGAGCGCGAGGTCGGTGGTCGCTCCGAACACCGTTCCGATCGAACCGAACGCTCGGCTCGCGGCATCCGCCCGACCCTGGTTCCAGCCGATGACGCCCTGCGTGATGGCCTGTGCGACGGTCGAGCCCGCACGACTCGACTGCTGCAGCACGGCGCGCTGGATCGCCGCGGCCTCGGGGTTGGAGGTGGCCGCGAGCACGAACAGTCCCTTGCCCGCGGCGTCCGCGGCGACCATGACCTGCTCGATCGAACCCAGCCCCTGGTAGGCGCTGATCGTCATGGCGTCGGACTCGAGCGGTGACCCGGGGCGCAGCCACGCCGCGCCGTACGCGTCGACGGTCGTGCCGATGTCACCCCGCTTCACGTCGGCGATCACCAGCAGGCCGGCGTCGCGGGCCTCGCGGATGACCCGTTCGAGTGCTGCGTACCCCGCCGCTCCGTGCCGTTCGAAGAACGCCACCTGCGGCTTCACCATGCCCACGCGGTCGGACGCGGCTTCGACGACGCGCAGGCCGAATTCCCGCACCCCGGCCGCCGAGTCGGGCTGACCCCACACGTCGAGGAGGGAGCCGTGCGGGTCGATCCCGACGCAGAGATGGCCGTACGCCGCGAAGACGGCGTCGAGCCGGTCGCCGAACGTGATCTCGCCGTTCACGCGGACACCTCCGCCCGCCGTCTGGCGTACTCCTGCAGGCTGGTCACGTCGTAGCCCCCGGCCACCGCATCGAGTGAGGCGACGGCCGCGGAGAGCTCGGCGATGGTCGTGAACAGCGGGATGTCGGCCGCGACCGCTGCCGCGCGGATCTCGTACCCGTCGGCACGGGCGGAGCGCCCGCTGGGCGTGTTCACGACCATGCCCACCTCACCGCGATGGATGAGTTCGACGACGGATGTCGCGTCGGGCGACGTCTTCTCGCTGAACTTCAGCACCGGGCGCGCCTGGATGCCGTTCCGCCGGAGCACCTCGGACGTGCCCTCGGTCGCGATGATCTCGTACCCCAGCTGCTGGAGGCGGAGCACGGGGTACGTGATCGCCCGCTTGTCACGGTCGGACACCGACACGAACACCGTGCCCGACGACGGCATCCCACCGTAGGCGGCGAGCTGGCTCTTCGCGAACGCCGTCGGGAAGTCGCGGTCGATGCCCATGACCTCGCCGGTCGAGCGCATCTCAGGCCCCAGCACGGAGTCGACCATACCCCCCTCGGGGGTGCGGAAGCGATGGAACGGGAGCACGGCCTCCTTGACGGCGATCGGCGAATCGAGCGGCACCCGCGAGCCGTCGGACTCGGGCAGCATGCCCTCGTCGATGAGTTCGCGGATCGACGCGCCGACCATGATGCGGGACGCGGCCTTCGCGAGCGGGATGCCGAGCGCCTTCGACACGAACGGCACGGTGCGGCTCGCCCTGGGGTTCGCCTCGAGCACGTAGAGCACGCCGGCGCCGATCGCGAACTGCACGTTCAACAGGCCCTGGACGCCGACGCCCTCGGCGATCGCACGGGTCGCCTCGCGCACCCGGTCGATCTCGGCACGGCCGAGCGTCACGGGCGGGAGCGTGCAGCTCGAGTCGCCGGAGTGGATGCCCGCCTCCTCGATGTGCTCCATGACGCCCCCGATGTACAGCTCGGTGCCGTCGTAGAGCGCGTCGACGTCGATCTCGATCGCGTCGTCGAGGAATCGGTCGACGAGCAGCGGATGACTCGGGCCGACGATGCCCTGGCCCTCGATGCGCGAGAAGTAGTCGACGAGCGAGGCCGAGTCGTACACGATCTCCATGCCGCGGCCGCCGAGCACGAAGCTCGGACGCACGAGCACGGGATAGCCGATGCCCTCGGCCACGTGCACGGCGCCGGTCACCTCGATGGCGGTGCCGTTGCGCGGGGCCACGAGCCCGGCGCGGTCGAGGATCCCGGAGAACTGGCCGCGCTCCTCGGCGAGGTCGATCGCCTCGGGGCTGGTGCCGAGGATCGGCACGCCCGCCGCCTCGAGCCCCTTCGCGAGACCGAGCGCCGTCTGGCCGCCGAGCTGCACGATGACCCCGACGAGCTCGCCCGACTGGGACTCGGCGTGGATCACCTCGAGCACGTCCTCGAGGGTGAGCGGCTCGAAGTACAGCCGATCGCTCGTGTCGTAGTCGGTCGACACCGTCTCGGGGTTGCAGTTGATCATGATGGTCTCGAAGCCCGCCGCCGACAGGGCGAACGACGCGTGCACGCACGAGTAGTCGAACTCGACGCCCTGCCCGATGCGGTTGGGGCCGGAGCCGAGGATCACGACCTTCCTGCGGTGCGACGGCTCCACCTCGGTCTCGAGGTCGTAGCTCGAGTAGTGGTAGGGCGTCAGGGCCGGGAACTCCCCCGCGCAGGTGTCGACCGTCTTGTAGACGGGTCGGATGCCGAGGATGTGCCGCACCTCACGGGCGTCGGCCTCGCCGAATCCGCGGAGCTGGCCGATCTGGGCGTCGGAGAAGCCGTGGTCCTTCGCGAACAGGAGCGTGTCGTGGTCGAGCGACTCGGCGTCGGCGACCGTCTCGGCGACCTCGTTGATGAGCAGGATCTGGTCGAGGAACCACGGGTCGATCCCGGTGGCCTCGAACAGCTGCTCGACGGTGGCGCCCTTGCGCAGCGCCTGCTGCACGAGCACGATGCGCCCGTCGGTGGGGATGCGCGACGCCTCGAGGAGCTCCTCGGCGGTGCGCTCCTCGTCGCCC
>DASUVU010000166.1:0-20970 GCA_036378815.1 Agromyces sp.
GCGGCCGAGGCGCGACGCGACGAGCCGACGCGGCATCGGCGAGCTCGGCAGCCTGCCGTACCGCGGCGGCTCCGACGAGATCGACCTCGACGCCACGATCGAGGTGCTCGCCGAGCGGCCCGTGCCCGAGGACGAGGACATCATCGTGCGCGACCGCATCCGCACGAAGCGGTCGGTGGTGCTCGCGGTCGACGTCTCGGGGTCGATGAAGGGCGAGCGCATCGCGACCGCCGCGGCGACCGTGGGCGCGCTCGCCGGTGAGCTCGAGCACGACGACCTCGCCGTGATCGCGTTCTGGTCGGATGCCGCGATCCTGCTGAACCTCGGCGAGCTCGTGAAGCCCATGGACCTGCTCGACACGATCATGCGGATCCCGGCGCAGGGGCTCACCAACGTCGCGTTCCCGCTGGAGCTCGCCGCGAAGCAGCTCCACCGGGCGCCGGTGCGGGATGCCCGCGTCGTCCTGCTCTCGGACTGCGTGCACAACGCCGGGCCCGACCCCCGGCCGCTCGCGGCCCGCCTCCCGCGCCTCGACGTGCTGCTCGACGCGCGCGGGGAGCACGACGTCGAGCTCGGGCGGGACCTCGCCCGGATCGGGCGGGGTACGCTACACGTCGTGCGCGACTACCGGGGGGTCGCGCCCGCCGTGAGCAGCATCTTCGGGGGATGACGCGATGACGTTCACAAGCTGATCAAGGAGAGAAACACGATGGCGAACAAATGGTTCGAGACGGTGGCGGTCGCGCAGCGACGCGCCAAGAAGCGGCTTCCGGGGTCGGTGTACGGCGCGTTGATCGGCGGGTCCGAGCGCGGCCTGACCTATCGCGACAACATGGACGCCTTCGGCGAGCTGCAGTTCTCGCCGCACGTCGCCGGTCACCAGCCCGAGCGCAAGCTCGACACCACGGTGATGGGTATTCCGGTCTCGCTGCCGGTGCTGATCTCGCCCACGGGCGTGCAGGCGGTGCATCCCGAGGGTGAGGTCGCGGTGGCTCGTGCGGCCGCGAACCGCGGCACGATCATGGGCCTTTCGTCGTTCGCGTCGAAGCCCGTCGAGGAGGTCGCCGCGGCGAACCCGAACACGTTCTTCCAGGTGTATTGGAGCGGCACTCGCGACGCGATGCTCCATCGGCTCGAGCGTGCCCGCGCCGCGGGTGCGAAGGGCCTGATCGCGACGCTCGACTGGTCGTTCTCCAACGGGCGTGACTGGGGGAGTCCGTGGATCCCCGAGAAGCTCACGCTGCAGGCGGCGATGCGCTTCGGCCCGCAGGCGGTGACCCGGCCGGCGTGGCTGCTCGACTTCCTGAAGGCCGGCCGGATCCCCGACCTCACGACGCCGAACCTCGCGCCCGCCGACGGGGGCCCGCCGCCCACGTTCTTCGGTGCGTACGGCGAGTGGATGTCGACGCCGCCGCCGACCTGGGAGGACGTGGCGTGGCTCCGCGAGCAGTGGGGCGCGCCGTTCATGCTGAAGGGCGTGACCCGCATCGACGACGCGAAGCGCGCGGTGGATGCGGGGGTGACGGCGATCTCGGTCTCGAACCACGGCGGCAACAACCTGGACTCGACGCCCGCGTCGATCCGGATGCTCCCGGGCATCGCCGACGCGGTGGGCGACCAGATCGAGGTGCTGCTCGACGGCGGCGTGCGACGCGGCGGCGACGTCGCGAAGGCGCTCGCGCTCGGGGCACGCGCGGTGATGATCGGCCGCGCCTACCTCTGGGGGCTCGCCGCGAATGGCCAGGCCGGGGTCGAGAACGTGTTCGACGTGCTGCGCGGCGGGCTCGACTCCGCCGTGCTCGGCCTCGGGCACTCGTCGATCGACGAGCTCTCGCCCGCCGACCTGCACATCCCTGCGACCTTCCGGCGCGACCTCGGAACCGAGACGGATGCCGCGACTGCGAAGCCGGCGCGGCCGGGACGGAAGCCCGCCGACCAGCGGGCCGAGCCCGACGTGGCGGAGCCGCACCCCGACGACGCGGTCGCCCTCGGCAACGCCTGAGGCGTGGCGGTGGCGGATGAGGAGGCCGACGACCGGTCGAGGCCCGATGCGTCAGCGCGGCTCGTCGACCGGTCGTGGCCCGACGTGCGGCGACCGGTGGTGTTCGTGCCGGTCGGATCGACCGAGCAGCACGGGCCCCACCTGCCGCTCGACACCGACACGGTCGTGGCCTCCGTCATCGCGTCGGAGCTCGCGGCCCGGCTGACCGCCGACGGCACGGACGCCGTCGTGGCGCCCGCCGTCGCCTACGGCGCGAGCGGCGAGCACCAGGGCTTTCCGGGCACCGTCTCGATCGGCACCGACGCGCTCGCGTTCCTCCTGCTCGAGTACGGCCGCTCGGCGTGCTCGTGGGCCGATCGGGTGATCTTCGTGAACGGTCACGGCGGCAACGTCGAGGCGCTCGCGGCGTCGGTCCCGGTGCTCATCTCGGAGCAGCGGGCGGTGGCCTGGGTGCCATGCGTGCCCGGTGCCGATGCGACGCGTAGCGGCCTTCCGATCGACGCGCACGCCGGGCGGTCCGAGACGTCGATCCTCCTCGCCCTCGACCCGGCTCGCGTGCACGTCGACCGACTCCGACCCGGCAACGACGTGCCTATTCGCGAGATCCTCGGCGAGCTGCGCGCCGGCGGCGTTCGTGCCGTCGCCCCCGACGGCGTGCTGGGCGACCCGACCGGCGCGACCGCCGACGAAGGCCGGATGCTCCTCGCGTCCATGGCCGACGAAGCGTGGTCGCGCCTGCGGAGCGGCCGGATCGACGCCCGCGGATGCCTCGTCGCCGGTGCTGCGGCTCCAGATCCGACGATCGGGGCCGTGTCGTGACCTCGGTGTCGCCCGCATCGGCACTCCCCGACGGCTTCGTGGTGCGCCTCAACCGCCACACCCGCGTGCTCGACGACGGAGCCGCGCTCGTGGGCGGCTCGCCGACACGCATCTCCCGGCTCAAGCCGCTCGCGCTCCGCAGCATGCGCGGACGCGAGATCACGGTGACGGATGCCGCGAGCCGGGCGCTCGCGGGGCACCTGCTCGCGACCGGCATGGCCGACCCGGTGGTCGACGCCCTGGCGCACGTCGAGCTCGCGCTCGCGACCGTGGTGATCCCCGTTCGCGACCGTCCGCGACAGCTCGACCGCCTGCTGCAGTCGCTCGGCAGGGCGCTGCCGGTGATCGTCGTCGACGATGCATCCGTCGATCGCCCGGCCGTGGCCGCCGTCGCCCGAGATCACGGCGCGGAGCTGCTGCCGCTCGACGTGAACGTCGGACCGGCCGGCGCCCGCAATGCCGGGCTCGCGCGGGTGCGCACCCCGTACGTGGTGTTCGTCGATTCCGACGTGGTCGTCGAGCCCGCGGCGATCGAGGTCATGCTGCGGCACTTCGCCGACCCGGGCCTCGCGATGGTCGCGCCGCGCGTCCTCGGGCTGGCGAGCGACCGCCCGAACTGGATCACCCGATACGAGGACGCCCGCTCGTCGCTCGATCTCGGCAGCGACTCGTCGAGCGTGCGCCCGCGTTCCCCGGTGACGTGGGTGTCGAGCACGTGCCTCGTGGCGCGGGTCGACGCGCTCGGCCACGGATTCGACGAATCCATGCGCGTCGGCGAAGACGTCGACCTCGTGTGGCGGCTCGTGGAGCGGGGCCTGCGGGTGCGGTTCGAGCCCGCGGCATCCGTGCACCATGAGCACCGCTCGACGCTGCGTGCCTGGCTCGGACGCAAGTTCTTCTACGGCACGGGCGCACACCCGCTCGCCGAACGGCATCCCGACGACATCGCGCCCGTGGTGCTTCCGCCGTGGGGCGCGGCGCTGCTCGTGGCGCTCGCCGCCCAGCGCCGCTGGTCGCTGCCCGTCGCCGTGCTCATCGCGGTCGGCACGGCGGTGCGGATCGGCCGCAGGGCGAGCGCGGTGCGGCATCCGTATCGGCTCGCGTCCAGGCTCACGGAGTACGGGGCGATCGCCGCGGTCGCGCAGGGGTTCGCGCTGCTGCTGCGGCACTGGTGGCCGCTGACGGTGATCGGATGCCTCGTGTCCGCGCGTGTGCGCAGGGCCGTCGTCGTGGCCGCCCTCGCCGACACCGCGTGGGAGTTCGCGCGTACGAAACCGAGGCTGGACCCACTGCGCTTCGGCGTCGCCCGCCGGCTCGACGACGCCGCGTACGGCGCTGGCGTGTGGTGGAGCGCGCTGCGAGCGCGCTCACCGAAGGCGCTGCTGCCCGACCTGCGTCGACGCCACTGACGACGCACCGCCGGCCCTCGACGGCACGTCGACCTGCCCCTCGCGGACGCCGGCACGACGGCGCCGCCGGCCCTCAACGGCACGTCGGCCTTCCCCTCGCGGAGGCCCGGCACTTCGGCACTTCGGCACTCCGGCACCGAAGACTCCGGAGAGACACTCGTTCCCGTCAGGGTGACGACACCTCGGTCGGGCCGCCGCGGCGCCGACGATGGGGCGACTGCGAACGCCGCGCGGTCAGTGGGCCGCGGGGTCAGCGGGCCGCGGGCTCCCAGCCGATCGCGGGAGCCACGTGTTCCGCGATCGCGGCGAGCAGCCGCGTGTTGTAGTCGACCCCGAGCTGGTTCGGCACGGTGACGATCATCGTGTCGGCAGCGGCGACGGCGGCATCCTTCGCGAGATCGGCGGCGATCTGGTCGGGTTCGCCGATGTAGCTCTTGCCGAAGCGGGCGAGTCCGCCGTCGAGGAACCCGACTTGGTCCTTCGTGTCGCCCGCCATGCGCGGCCCGAAGATCTCGCGGTCCTCATCGGTCACCAGGGGGATCACGCTGCGCGACACCGAGATGCGTGGGGTGCGCTCCCACCCGGCCTCCGCCCACGCATCGCGGAACACCTGGATCTGCTCGGCCTGCAGCTCGTCGAACGGCACCCCGGTGTCTTCGGTCAGCAGCGTCGAGCTCATGAGGTTCATGCCCTGCTCCGCCGTCCACTGCGCGGTCGCGCGGGTGCCCGATCCCCACCAGATGCGATCGACGAGGCCGGGCGACTGCGGCTGGATGGGCAGCATGCCGGTCGATCCCGTCATCTGCGGGTTGGCGGGCGCGACGCCCGCGCCGGCCAGCGCGGCCCGGAACAGCTCGGTCTTCGCGCGTGCGAGCTCGGCATCGTCCTGCCCCTCGGCGGGCACGTACCCGAACGCGTGGGCACCGTTGAGGGCGGGCTCGGGCGACCCGCGGCTGACGCCGAGCTGCAGCCGCCCCTCCTCGCTCGAGTGCGCACTGATGAGATCGGCCGCCGCCGCCTCCTCAGCCATGTACAGCGGATTCTCGTAGCGCATGTCGATGACGCCCGTGCCGATCTCGATGCGGCTCGTGCGGGCCGCGATCGCCGCGAGCAGCGGGAACGGGCTCGCCAGCTGACGGGCGAAGTGGTGCACGCGGAAGAACGCCCCGTCGATCCCGAGTTCCTCGGCCGCGACGGCGAGTTCGATCGACTGCACGAGCGCGTCGCGCCCGGTGCGCGTGCCCGACTGGGGTGACGGATGCCAGTGGCCGAACGAGAGGAACCCGATGCGCTTCTTCACACTCGTCTCAGCGCCCTGCGGCATCCGACCATTCCCTTCTCATGCGGGTCCGTGCGAAATACGACATCCTCCGGATGTCGGGTGCCCGCCTTAGGGAGGAGCTTAGAGGCACACGACGAAGAACCGGAGTGAAGATGTTGATCTCGGAACTGTCATTCCCGCACCTGCAGGCCGCTCACGAGGCGCGTCTCAGCGAGGAGCTCGAGCGTCGGCGCGTCATCCGCGAGATCCTCGAGGAGGAGGCGGCCATCGCGCGCGCCGCCCACCCGGCGACTCGATATCGCCGGCGTCCCGCGCGGGCGGTCGCCGCCGCGGCCGAGCCCTGCCCCAGCTGATCTCGAACCGCGTCGGCTCGCGGCGAGCGCCACCCGGATCACCGGGCTGCCGCGGCCCAGGCGATCGCCTCGTCCTGGTTCTCGAGCGGGAACACGCGGAATTCGCCGGGCACCAGGCCGCCGAAGGCGGTGGCGATGCCGCCGAGCACGTCGTGGTTCGTGACGAACGCCGCGCGACCCCATGCCTCGCGGGGGATGCGGACCAACTTCGCATCCTCGAGCATCGCGCCGAGCGATATGCGGTCGAAGTCGTCGCCCATCACGATCACCAGGTTGAGGGAGCCCCCGCCGGCCACCGCTGCTTCGACCGCCGGGTCGAGCACGTTGCGGTAGTCGGATGCCTCGAGCGTGTCGATCGCTCGGAACCCGATCACGCCGGGCGGCAGGTCGTGCAGTTGCTCGATCATGGCGATCCCCCTTCGCGTGCGACTTCGACCCGGCGCGCACGTCGGCCGCACCTCAGCCCAGCAACTCCTCGACGCGGTTCGACGTCGGCATGCGCAGTCCGTCGAGCGCGACGGCGATCACGTCGTCGGCGATGCGGTCGACGTCCTCCTTGCCGCCCGGGCGATACCACTCGACGATCGAGTTGATCATGCCGAACGCCAGGCGGGCGACCACGCTGGCGTCGATGTCGCTGCGGAGCGATCCCTCGAGCTGCGCCTCCGAGACGAGCGACGTGACCTGCCGGTCGAACGCACGCCGGCGGGCGAGGGCCCGGCGCTCGACCTCGGTGTTGCCGCGCACCCGCAGCAGGAGCGTCACGTAGGCGAGCTTGTCGACGAGCACGTGCACCGCGCCGCGCAGCACGTGGTCGAGCCGGTCGGCAGCACGTCCGCGCGCGGCGGCGGGCTCCCCGAGCACGCCCTCGAGTGCACCGAGCGCCTCGTCGAGCGCCCGCTCGAGGATTTCGTCCTTCGACGCGAAGTGGTGGTAGATCGCCGACTTCGACAGCCCGAGCCGGTCGGCGAGCACGCCCATCGACGTGGCGTCGTATCCGTACTGGTTGAACGCGGCGACGGCGACGTCGAGGATCCCCTGTTGGTCGTAGCCTGGGCGGCCTCGGCGCATGGTTCCGTTCTCAGACATCGCCCTCAGTCTCGCACTCGTGGCCGCGGCATCCGCTCACTGGTTCCGCAGGTCGTAGACCCGCTTGTACTTGCCCTCGCTGCGGGGGAGCGTGCCCGGCTCGACGAGTTGCACGGAGACCGTCGACCCGACGAACTGCTTGATGCGCTCGGCGAGCACGACCGTCGCGGCCTCGCACGTCTCGACGGACAGGTCGGGGTGGCGCTCGATGCGCACGGTCATGTCGTCCATGGTTCCCCTGCGCGTGAGCTCGAGGATGAAGTGCGGCGTGAGCTGCTCGATGCCGAGCACGAGCTCCTCGATCTGCGTCGGGAAGAGGTTGACGCCGCGCAGGATGATCATGTCGTCGTTGCGGCCGGTGATCTTCTCGATGCGGCGCATCGCGGGACGGGCGGTGCCGGGCAGCAGGCGCGTGAGGTCTCTCGTGCGGTACCGGATGACGGGGAACGCCTCCTTCGTGAGCGACGTGAAGACCAGCTCGCCCATCGTGCCGTCGGGGACACGCTGCAGCGTCTCGTCGTCGACGACCTCGGGGAGGAAATGGTCCTCCCAGATGTGCGGGCCGTCCTTCGTCTCGAGGCACTCGTTGCCGACGCCCGGGCCCATGACCTCGCTGAGCCCGTAGATGTCGAGGGCATCGATGCCGAGGCGCTGTTGCAGCTCGCGCCGCAGCTCGTTCGTCCACGGCTCGGCGCCGAGCACACCCACTTTGAGGCTCGTCGAGTGCGGGTGGATGCCCGCGCTCACCATCGCGTCGGCGATCGTGAGCAGGTAGCTCGGCGTGCACAGGATCGCGTCGGGCTCGAAGTCGCGGATGAGCTGCACCTGGCGCGCGGTCTGCCCGCCCGACATCGGTATGACGGTCGCACCGAGCTTCTCGATGCCGCCGTGCGCGCCGAGGCCGCCGGTGAAGAGGCCGTACCCGTAGGCGTTGTGCACCTTCATGCCCGGCCGGATGCCGCTCGCACGCAGCGACCGCGCGATCAGCGTCGCCCAGTGCTCGAGATCCTGCTTCGTGTACCCGACCACGGTCGGCCGGCCCGTCGTGCCGCTCGACGCGTGGATGCGCGCGACCCGCTCCATGGGCACGGCGAACATGCCGAACGGGTAGGTCTGGCGCAGATCCTCTTTGGTCGTGAACGGCAGTTTCGCGACATCGTCGAGGCTGCGGATGTCGCTGGGGTGCACGCCCGCCTCGTCGAACTTCTTCGTGTACAGCGGCACGTGCTCGTACGCATGCCGAACGGTGTGCTGGAGGCGCTCGAGCTGGAGGGCCTCGAGCTCGGAGCGGGACATCCGCTCCTCGGGGTCGAGCTCGTCACGAGCTGGCGGGCGGAGGCCCGAGACGGTGCTGGCTGCGGTCGTCGTCGACACGGTGTGCTCCGAGGGGTCGTGGTCGTTCCGGCGTTGCGCCTACGCGACCGGCGTGGTGAAGGGTCGGTTGGTGGAGATCGAGCGGCCGCGGAACTCGGCGACCGTGTCGCCATGGTCGTCGACGACGGTCACGTCGTACAGGCCGGTGCGCCCCGACCTGGCGCGCCGCACAGCCGTCGCGGTGAGCGTCTGGCCCGCGACGGTGGACTTGAGGAACGTGATGTCGGCGCCCGCGGCCACGGTGACGAAGTCGTCTTCGTTGCACGCGATCGCGAAGGCGGTGTCGGCGAGCGTGAAGACGAGGCCGCCGTGCGTGATGTGGAAGCCATTGGTCATGTCGTCGCGCACGCGCATCGAGACGACCGCGTGACCCGGATCGTCGCGTTCGACGACCATGCCCAGTGCGGCCGACGCCAGGTCGCGATCCATCATGGCGCGGTTCATGCGCTCGGTCTCGGCGTCGGTGGCGACGTCGTCGGTCGCGGCATCCGTCATCTGCAGCTCCTCGTCGAGTTCGCGCGCCGTTGCTGCGACGCTCACGATGACTATATACTAACTGAACGATCGGTTAGTAATACCGGATGCCGCAGCACTTCGGCACCCGCAACTCCCGCGAGAACCCAGGAGTCGACGATGACCTCTCCCGCAGACCTCGGCGTGGTCGAGAACGAAGCAGCACAGGCGCTCTTCGACGACCTCATCGCGAAGGACTCGCGCATCGAACCGCGCGACTGGATGCCCGACGCGTATCGCAAGACCCTGATCCGGCAGATCAGCCAGCACGCCCACTCCGAGATCATCGGCATGCAGCCCGAGTCGAACTGGATCACCCGGGCACCGAGCCTGAAGCGCAAGGCGATCCTCATGGCGAAGGTGCAGGACGAGGCCGGCCACGGGCTGTACCTCTACTCGGCCGCCCAGACGCTCGGCATCACGCGCGACGAGATGACCCAGCAGCTCATCGACGGCAAGGCGCGCTACTCCTCGATCTTCAACTACACGACTCCCACCTGGGCCGACATGGGTGCGATCGGCTGGCTCGTCGACGGCGCCGCGATCTGCAACCAGGTGCCGCTGTGCCGTTGCTCGTACGGGCCGTACGGCCGCGCCATGGTGCGCATCTGCAAGGAGGAGTCGTTCCACCAGCGGCAGGGCTTCGAGATCCTGCTCGAGCTCATGCAGGGCAGCGAGGCGCAGCGCGAGATGGCGCAGGACGCCGTGAACCGCTGGTACTGGCCGTCGCTCATGATGTTCGGGCCGCCCGACGACGAGTCGCCGAACTCGGCGCAGTCGATGGCGTGGAACATCAAGCGCTTCTCGAACGACGAGCTGCGCCAGCGCTTCGTCGGCATGCTCGTGCCGCAGGCCGAGGTGCTGGGCGTGACGCTGCCCGACCCGAACCTGAAGTGGAACGAGGCCGAGCAGCGCTACGACATGAGCGAGATCGACTGGGACGAGTTCCACGAGGTGCTCTCGGGGCGCGGCCCGGCGAATGCCGAGCGGCTGCGTCGTCGTCGCGAGGCCCACGAAGATGGCGCGTGGGTGCGCGAGGCCGCCACCGAGTACGCCCGCAAGCAGGCAGAACGTGCCCTCGAGGCATCCGGGGCGGTGGCGTGATGAGCACCCCAGGAGAGACCGGCACCGAGGCGTGGCCCCTGTGGGAGGTCTTCGTGCGCGCGAATCGCGGCCTCAGCCACGTGCACGTCGGGTCGCTGCACGCGCCCGATCCCGACATGGCGGTGCGGAACGCCCGCGACCTCTACACCCGGCGCGGTGAGGGCGTCTCGATCTGGGTCGTGCCGGCCGTCGCCATCACGACGAGCGACCCCGACGCGAAGGGCGCGTTCTTCGAGAGCCCCGCTGGCAAGAACTACCGCCACGCGGTGTACTACACGAAGTCCGAGGGGGTGAAGCACCTGTGACCGCCTCCGTCCCCGAGTCCGTCGGAGCGCACGGCGACGTCACCGTCGACCGGGTCGCGCTCGCCGAGGAGCTCGCGGGTGCCGGCATCACGAGCGCGGGCCACGAGGCGTCTCCCGATGTCGCGGAGTACGCCATGCGACTCGGCGACGACGCGCTCGTGCTCGCCCAGTGGCTCGGCATGTGGATCGCTCGCGCGCCCGAACTCGAGGAGGACGTGGCGCTCGGCAACATCGCGCTCGACCTCATCGGGCACGCCCGATCGCTCCTGCACTATGCGGGCACGGCCACGGGGCGTTCCGAAGACGACCTCGCCTACTGGCGCCACGAGCCCGAGTGGCGCAACGCTTGGCTCTTCGAGCAGCCGAACGGCGACTTCGCGCACACGATCGCGCGTCAGCTCGCGGCATCCGTCTACTGGTTCGAGCTCTACGACGCGCTCACCGAGTCGACCGATCCGACCCTCGCGGCCATCGCCGCCAAGTCGGTGAAGGAGGTCGACTACCACCGCGACCACGCCGTGCAGTGGGTGCTGCGACTCGCGGGTGGCACCGACGAATCGCGGCGCCGCATGATCCTCGCGATCACCGACACGTGGCCGTACGTCGACGAGCTGTTCGTCGACGACGAGCTGGTCGAGCGACTCGCGGCCGAGGGTGTCGCGGTGCTTCCGTCGACGCAACGGGAGGCGTTCGACGCCGCGATCGACGCGGTGTTCGCGGAGGCCGAGCTCGAGCGACCCGCCGGTCGCACGGCGTTCACCGCTTCGGGCGGCGGGCGTCAGGGCAAGCACACCGAGCACCTCGGGCCGCTCCTCGCGGAGATGCAGGTGCTCGCACGCCAGCACCCGGGGGCATCATGGTGACCGCGACGCGCGAGGCGACCATCGCACGTCCGCTGCCCTCCGACGCGGCGGCCCGCCGGGCGTGGGAGATCGCTGCGACCGTGACCGATCCCGAGATCCCGGTGCTCACCATCGAAGACCTCGGCGTGCTGCGCTCGGTGGAGGTCGGCGACGACGGTGCCGTTCACGTGCAACTGACCCCCACGTACAGCGGATGCCCCGCGATGGATGCCATGCGCGACGACGTGACCCTCGCGCTCACGCACGCCGGCTACGACGAGGTCGACGTGTCGCTCGTGCTCGCCCCCGCGTGGACGACCGACTGGATGAGCGACGAGGGCAAGCAGAAGCTGCGGAAGTACGGCATCCAGGCGCCGACCGGCAATGCGGCGGTGCGCGGATCGGGCCCGGTGCGGGTGCAGATGGCCGTGAAGTGCCCGCGCTGCGACTCGCTGAACACCCGCGAGCTCGCCCGCTTCGGTTCGACGTCGTGCAAGGCCCTCTACGAGTGCCGCGACTGCCTCGAGCCGTTCGACTACTTCAAGGTGCTCTGATGGCGGCCCGCAACCTGGGTTCGATCACGAACCGGCCCGCCGACGCGCGCTCGGGTACGTCGACGGATGCCGCGGTCGCCCAGGCGTTCCTGGCGTCGACCGTGGGCGGCGAGTCGCTGTCCACGACGGATGCCCCCAAGCGCCGGCGCGCGCGGTTCCACCCGCTCCGCGTCGCCGAGGTGCGACCGCTCACGGCCGACGCGGTGGAGGTGACCTTCGCCGTCCCTGAGGAGCTCGCCGACGAGTACACCTACCTGCCCGGACAGTACGTCGCGCTGCGCACCGAGCTCGAGGGCCACGAGCGCCGCCGCAGTTACTCGATCTGCCGCCCTCCCGAGCGCGGCAGCATCTCGGTCGCGATCAAGCGCGATCTCGGCGGAGTGTTCTCGACGTGGGCGAACTCCGATCTCAAGGCGGGCGACTCCCTCGACGTGATGAGCCCGCAGGGCACGTTCACGTCGACCCTCGGCGCCCTCGACGGCAAGCACATCGTGGGCATCGCCGCGGGCAGTGGCATCACCCCGCTCATGGCGCTCGCGCACACCGTGCTCTCGCGGTCGGCGACCGCCGAGTTCGAGCTCGTCTATACGAACCGGTCGACGCTCGACGTGATGTTCCTCGAGGAGCTCGCCGAACTGAAGGACCGCTACCCCTCGCGGCTCGCCCTGCACCACGTGCTCTCGCGCGAGCAGCGCACCGCCCCGCTGCTCTCGGGCCGCATCGACGCCGAGAAGCTCGAGACGATGCTCGACGTGCTGATCCGACCCGAGACGGTCGACGAGTGGTTCCTCTGCGGCCCCTTCGAACTCGTTCAGCTGGCCCGCGACACCCTCGCCGCCCGGGGCGTGCCCGTCGACCACGTGCGGTACGAGCTCTTCACGACCGACGCCGATCGCGTCGAGCCGCGGCACGGACGCCCCATCGAGGTGAAGCGGGGCGAGCAGACCGTCGCGATCGAGTTCACCCTCGACGGGCAGTCGTCGGTGGTCGAGAGCCCCGTCTCGGCGAACGAATCGATCCTGAACGCGGCGCTGCGGGTGCGTCCCGACGTCCCGTTCGCGTGCGCGGGCGGGGTGTGCGGTACGTGCCGCGCACGCGTCGTCGAGGGCAGCGTCAACATGACCGAGAACTACGCGCTGGAACCCGACGAGCTCGAGCGCGGCTACGTGCTCACGTGCCAGTCGCACCCGAAGACCGACCGCGTCGTCGTCGACTACGACGTGTAGCGGTACGCAGCGCGCATCCGCACCCATCGCACCCGCGCACCCCCCGCACCCGCGCACTCCCGCACCGAACCCGCACCCGCGCGAGCGCTCCATTTCTCGCTCCGGGGGTGCTTTCCCGCCAGAATTGCCGCAGTGGAGGCATCCGTTCGGCGGAAAAGCACCCCCGGAACGGAAATGGAACGAACAGAACGAACGAACAGAACGAACCGAACGTAGAGAACGAACGACCAGAAGGGCAGAACCCGCAGATGATCGAACTCACGGCCGAAGACGGCGTCGCCGAGATCGTGCTGAACGCACCCGACAAGCTCAACGCACTCGACCCGGCGGCGATCGCGGAGCTGTCCGACGCGTACGCGGAGGCCGAGCGGATGTCGGAGGCCGGCGACGTGCGAGCGCTCGTGCTGCGCGGCGAGGGTCGCGCGTTCTGCGCCGGCCGTGACATCTCGGGCGTCGACCCCCGCGAGGACGATGTGCTGGGCTACCTCGGCGGACTCGTGCAGCCGCTGCTCGAGCGCATGGCCGCGTTCCCGGCGCCGACCTTCGCCGTCGCGCACGGCGCCTGCCTCGGCGTGGGCCTCGGCCTGCTCATCGCGAGCGACATCGTGTACGTCGCCGACACCGCCAAGATCGGCTCGCCGTTCGCGAACCTCGGCGCGACCCTCGACTCGGGCGGCCATGCGCTGTTCGTCGAGCGCCTCGGCGCGCACAAGACCATGGACCTGATCGTCACGGGCCGGCTCATGTCGGGCGCCGAGGCGGTCGCCTCCGGCCTGTTCTCGCAGGTCTTCCCGGCCGACGAGGTGGCGGATGCCGCCCGCGCGGCGGCCCGCGCCGCGGCATCCGGAGCAACGCAGGCCTTCGTGGCCTCGAAGGCACTCGTCGCCGCCCTCCGCGACCAGCGCCTGGGGCTCTGGGACTCGATGGCCGAGGAGAACCGCGCCCAGGCCGCACTCTGCGACACCGACGACTACCGCGAGGGATTCGCCGCGTTCCAGGAGAAGCGCAGGCCCGTCTTCACCGGCCGCCGCTGAGCGATCGGGCGCTCTCCGCCTCCGGCCGCGCGCCCCGCCGATACCTCAGCGCGCCGACTCCTCCTGGTCGTGCGCGTTGATGTCGCGGTCGAGGTCATCCTCGATGAGCAGGTCTCGGCGCACGTGATCGCTGCGGTAGGCCGATCGTGCCACCATGTGCGCGGTCATGGGCTGCGTGAGCAGCTGGAACGTCATGATGAGCACGACGGTCGTGAGCACGCCCCACGACGGCGAGTTCAGCCAGATCGCGAGGAGCACGAACGCGAGACCGGCCACCTGTGGCTTGGTCGCGGCATGCAGGCGGGTCAGCACGTCGGGGAAGCGGACGATGCCGATCCCGGCTGCCATCGAGAGGAATCCGCTCAGGAGGATGAGCACCCCCACCGCGATCTCTGCGGGAGTCATGAGGCGTCCTGCTTGGCCATGAAGCGGGCGATGGCGATCGAGCCGACGACAGCGAACAGCGAGAGCACGAGCATCACCGCGAGCGTGTCGGTGTGCCGGTTGATCGCCATCTCGGCGCCCAGGGCGCAGATCGCGATGGCGAGCAGCACGTCGGTGGCGAGCGCACGGTCGAGGATCGACGGCCCACGGATGATGCGGTAGACCGCGGCAACGGCACCGACCGCGAACATGAGGCCGGCGCCCACGGCCGCGATATTGAGGAACGTCACGACGAACCCCCCTTCCGAGCAGCTTCCGAGTCTCGACCGGCGTCGGCAGTGCTCGATCGCCGAGCCGCGCGCCGTTCGCGACGGGCCTCACGAACGGATGCCGCCTGCTCGCGCGTACCGATGGCCATGACGATGCCCTCCTCCATGCCGAGCACCTGGTCGCGCATGCGGGTGATGTCGGCTTCCGTGCGGGTGCCGAGCAGGTGCAGGTAGAGCAGGCCGCGCTCCCGGTCGATGTCGACGACCACCGTGCCGGGGACGACCGAGGTGGCCTCGGCGGTGAGCGTCGTGACGAGATCGGAGCGTGTGAGCAGCTGGATCGCGATGATCGAGTTCATCGGCTGCCAGCGAGGGTTCACGGCGAAGTATCCGACCTGCAGCGACGCGTAGACGACGTCGAACATCATCCGCAGGCCGAAGATGAGCCCGTACCACGGGTTGAATCGACCGCTCAGCAGGATCGGCGGCAGGTAGAGCACTCGGGTGACCGCGATCGCAAGCAGGATTCCCGTGGTGACCGTCAGCACGTCGATGTGATCCCAGAGGAACAGCCACAGCGCGACGAGCGCGACGAGCAGCGGCAACTGCCGCCACACCAGCCGCCACCGCGACGTCTCGGCCATTGTGCCGCGCATCATCCGGTGCCTCCGGGGAACACGAGCGACACGTACACGTCGGGGTCGATGAGGTTCTCGGCGGCACGGGTCGTGAGGTCGAACAGGGGTCCGGCGAACACCGTGAGCAGGATCGTCAGCACGACGAGCGCGGTGGTCGCGGCGACCATCAGCACGGGCGTCGTGCGGGTCGCGGTGACCGTGGCCCCCTCGGGCGCCTCCTGCACCGAGCCGAGCAGCACCGACTCGTAGCCCTCGAGTTCTTCGCGCCGGCGCCAGAACGCCATGTTCCAGAACCGCGTGAGCGCGTACAGGGTGATCAGCGACGTGATCGCGCCCGCGCCGATCACGGCCCAGATGAGCCACGCCGGCCCCGCGGCATCCGCGTCGGCGCCTTCCGCCCCCGCGAGGAAGAGCCCGACCTTGCCGATGAAGCCCGAGAACGGCGGGATCCCGCCGAGGTTCAGTGCCGGGATGAAGAACAGGATCGCGAGGAGAGGCGACGCCTTCAAGAGCCCTGCGAGCCGGTTGATCGACGTGGCGCCACCGAAGCGTTCGATGAGTCCGGTCGTGAGGAAGAGGGTGGTCTGCACGGCGATGTGGTGTACCACGTAGTAGATCGTCGCGGCGATGCCGAGCTGGGTGCCGACGCCGATGCCGAAGATCATGTACCCGATGTGGCTCACGAGCGTGAACGAGAGCAGTCGCTTGATGTCGGCCTGGGTGAGCGCACCGAGGATGCCGATGAGCATGGTCAGGCCGCCGACGATCATCAGCAGCACCGTGAGGTCGTTCTCGGCGAAGATCACCGTCTCGGTGCGGATGATCGCATAGACGCCGACCTTCGTGAGCAAGCCGGCGAAGACCGCGGTGACCGGTGCGGGCGCGGTCGGATACGAGTCGGGCAGCCAGAACGACAGCGGGAACACGGCCGCCTTGATGCCGAACGCGATGAGCAGCAGGAGGTGAAGCATGAGCTGCACGCTGGCCGGCAACTCGGCGATGCGAACCGACAGCTGGGCGATGTTCACGGTGCCCGTCGCGCCGTAGATGAGCGCGATCGCGCTGAGGAAGAACAGCGACGAGACCAGGCTCACGATGATGTACGTGACTCCAGCGCGGATGCGTTCTCCGGTGCCGCCGAGGGTCAGGAGCACGTAGCTCGCCGACAGGAAGATCTCGAACCCGACGTACAGGTTGAACAGGTCGCCCGCGATGAACGCGTTGAACACACCCGCCGAGAGGATCAGGTACGAGGGGTGGAAGATCGACACCGGCGTCTCGCGATGCCGATCGGCGACGCCCTGCCCGACCGCGTAAACCAGCACGACGAGCAGCACGATCGCGGAGATGATCAGCATGATCGCCGCAAGCCGGTCGACCACGAGCACGATGCCGAACGGCGCCTCCCATCCGCCCACCGCGACGGCCAGTGGTTCGCCGCCGTCGACGGAGACGAGCAGCACGATCGCGATCGCGGCGACGGCGGTCAGCACGGTCGTGCTGACCGCCATCTGTGCGCGACGACTGCGGCCCAGGATGAGCGAGGTCGCCGCTCCGAGCAGGGGGAGCAGCACCACGAGGGGAACGAGCGCGGCGGTCATCGGCGGCCCTCCTCGCCCCGGTCGCGGGCGGATGCCTCGAGCTCGAGCTCCTCGTCGAGATCGGCGGGCTCCTCGTCGCTGGCGTCGATGATCTCCTGGATCGCCGCGTCGTCGGCGGCGGAGCTGCGGATGAGGTCGGCGGCCTCTTCTGCGTCTTCGATGTCGTCTTCGAGGTCGTCGACCTCGTCGCCCTTGGTGCCGAGCTGCGCGAGCCACCACGAGCGGTAGATGAGGGCGAGCATGAAGGCGGTGATGCCGAGGTTGATGACGATGGCGGTCAGGATGAACGCCTGCGGCAGGGGGTCGGAGATCGCGTCGTGGTCGACACCGTCGTCCAGGAGCGGGGCGAGGCCGGGAGTGCCGCTCATCAGGTAGATGAGGATGTTCACGGCATTGCCGACGAGCAGGAACCCGATGAGCACGCGGGTGAGGCTCCGCTCGAGCATGATCGAGATGCCGGCGCCGAAGAGCACGGCCATGAGCAGCACGAGGGTGAGCGAGGCGGTCATCTGCGGGCCTCCTCGGGTCGCTCATCGCCGGTGAGCGGCGTCACGAGTTCGGACTCGACGTGCTCGGGTCGTTCGGCGATCTCGGGTCCCTCTCCCTGCTCGATCACCTCGGCGGCCCGATCGAGGTCGCCGCCCTCCTCGCTGTCGCTGTCGCCCGACTGCTCCTCCTGCCGGTCGACCTCTCCGCCGAGCGCTCGCAGGATGTCGAGCACCAGCCCGACGACGATGAGGTAGACGCCGATGTCGAAGAGCGTGGACGTGCCGATCGAGATGGTGCCGAGCACCGGCACGTCCTGCTCGAACCAGGCCGACTCGAGTGGGATGCCGCCGAAGAAGAGTGATCCGGCGGCGGTGCCGGCCGCGAGGAACAGGCCGGTGCCGAGCAGGCGCCCGGCGTCGACCGGTGCAGCCTCGCCGAGCTCGTACCGACCGCCGGCGAGGTAGCGCGCGACGAGTGCGAGGCCCGCGAGCAGGCCGCCGGAGAAGCCGCCGCCGGGCGCGTTGTGCCCGACGAAGAGCAGGAAGACCGACACGACGATCGCGGGGTGGAAGAGGAGCCGCACGAGCACCTCGATGAGGATCGAGCGGTTGCGCGGCGAGATGGTGCGACCCGCGAGGATCCACGTCTGCCGCGTCTCGGCCGCTTCGCCCGCGGCATCCGTCTCGCCGTCGGTGTCGGCGAGGCTGGTGCGAGGGGCGCGGATGCTCCAGGCCGGCTCGGGCACGGGGCGCAGGCGCTGTCGGCGGTCGATGTCGAGGTCGGCGTCGAGGTCTTCGAGCCGTGGCGCGCCGCCCGTGCGCCCCGAGACGAAGATCAGGCTCGCCACGCCCGTCGCGACCGCCACGAGCACCGAGATCTCGCCCAGGGTGTCCCAGGCGCGGATGTCGACGAGGAGCACGTTCACGATGTTCTTGCCGTGCGCCTCGAGGGCGAGCGCCGGCAGCCCCTCGGCGACGGTGGGCTGGATGCGAGCGCCGAGGGCGACCAGCCCGATGACGCCCATCACGAGCCCGGCGAGCGAGCCGATGACGGCGCGGGCGACCTTGTGCACGGGCGGGTTCCGTTGCGCGATCTGCTTCGGGAGTCGGCGCATCACGAGCACGAAGACCACGAGCACGATCGTCTCGATGAGAGCCTGCGTGAGGGCGAGGTCGGGCGCGCCCGACATGCCGAACAGCAGCACCAGGCCGTAGCCCGTCACGCTCACGAGCAGCACGGCCGTGACCCGCTGCCGAACCGTCGCCGCCGCGATCGCCGCGATGCCCATGACGACCGCGAGGAACGGCTGCGCCGGATAGTCCCAGAGGCGGATGCCGTCGGGCCAGGTCGTGTTCATGACGGTGGCGGTGCCGAGGCCGCCGATGAACACCGCGACGATGATCGCGAGATACCCGGGGAGGCCCTGGTGCTGGATGGCCGTCGTGACCGAGGCGGCGACACGGTCGACGACCGACACGGTGCCGAGGTAACCGCGGGCGGAATCGAACATCGGCGAGAGCGCGGCCTGCATGCGCGCGACCCGCTGGCGCGCCCAGACGAGGACTGCACCGAGCGCGAACACGGCGGCCGAGATCGCCAGCGCGGGCTCCAACCCGTGCCACAGGGCGAGGTGATAGTCGCGGCTGCCGGGCAGCTCATCGGCGTAGGCGGCGAGGAGTGGCTCGATGTACGCCACTGCGAACCCGCCGACGAGGCTCGCGGCCGCGAGGATGCCGGGTGCGATGCCGATGGCCCGGGGGAGGCGTTGCAGCGGGGTGGGCTCCACGTCGGGCCTCGTGAAGAAGGCGCCCCACACGAATCTCACGGAATAGGCGACTGTGAGCACTGAGCCCGCGAACGCGCCGAGAAGTGCGGTCCACGCCCATCCGTCGCCGGCCGCCACGCCCTGCAGGAAAGCGGTGAAGACGGCCTCCTTGGCGACGAACCCGAGCAATGGCGGCACCCCCGCCATGGAGGCTGCCGCCAGGAATGCGATCGTCGCGATCACCGGCATGCGTCGCCCGAGCCGCGACAGCCTGCGCCAGTCGCGCGTGCCCGCGGCGTGGTCGACGATGCCCACCACGAGGAAGAGCGCCGCCTTGAAGAGCGCGTGCGCGAGGAGCAGGGCCACGCCCGCGAGCGCCGCATCGCGTGTGCCGTATCCGGTGACGAGCACGAGGAAGCCGAGCTGGCTGACGGTGCCGTACGCGAGCAGGAGCTTCAGGTCGTACTGCCGGAGGGCGCGCCAGCCGCCCACGATCATCGTGAGCACGCCGAGGAGGATGATCACCGGATGCCACACGGAGAGGTCGGCGTACCCGGGCGCGAGTCGCGCGACGAGGTAGACGCCCGCCTTCACCATCGCAGCGGCGTGCAGGTATGCCGACACCGGTGTCGGCGCCGCCAAGGCGGCCGGAAGCCAGAAGTGGAACGGCACGAGCGCGCTCTTCGAGATCGCGCCGACGAGCACGAGGGCGATGCCCCATTCGCCCGCCGCTCCCGTGACGGGGTCGGCGATGAGCTCGGACAGCGATGACGTGCCGCCGGCGGCGACGAGCACGACGAGGCCGACGAGCATGGCGAGGCCGCCGAAGGTGGTGACGGTGAGTGCCTGCAGGGCGGCACCGCGGCTCTCCTTCTTGCCGGTGTAGTGCCCGATGAGGAGGTACGAGAGCACGCTCGTCGCCTCCCAGAAGACGAACAGCATGAACACGTCGTCGGCGGTGACGAGGCCGAGCATGACGCCGGCGAAGGCGAGGAGGAGGGCGGCGAACCGCCCGAGCGCGGGCTCGTCGTCGTCGAAGTAGTGCATGCAGTACAGCAGCACGAGGGCGCCGACGCCCGTGACGATGAGCGCGAGGAGCAGGGCGAGCGCGTCGATCCGGAACGAGAGCGCCATGTCGAGCTGAGGGATCCACGGGACCGACTCGACGATCGGGTGGCCGGCGAGCACGTCGGGCAGCCATGTCAGGAGCACCACGAACACGACGGCGGGCACGAGGGCGATGACGGCGAAGATGCGGCGCGCGAGCAGTCTCGTCGCGATCGGCGTGAGGAGGGCGACCACCGCGAAGGCGACGAGGCAGGCGATCATCCAGCCTCCCCGGGATTGCGCGTCATCAGTCCGGTCCAGTTTACCGGCCGGTGGCGCGCGTCGATGACCGCCCCGGGGGCCCGGGCGCTAGGCTGCGGCGCCCCCGAGGTAGGCGTTGCGCACCTCGGGGAGCTCGACGAGCTCCGCCGGCGTGCCCTCGAGCACCACGTGTCCGCGCTGCATCACCACGGCGCGATCGGCGATGCCGAACGACGCACGGACGTTCTGCTCGACGAGCAGCACCGCCATCCCGCGCTCACGGAGTCGGGTGAGCACCTTCATGATCTCGGCCACGACCTTGGGCGCGAGCCCGATGGAGGGCTCGTCGAGCAGGATCGCCTTCGGCGCGGCCATCAGGCCGCGGCCGATGGCCACCATCTGCTGCTCACCGCCCGACAGCGTCCCCGCGGCCTGGCCGAGGCGCGGCTGCAACCGCGGGAACAGCTCAAGCACGGCGTCGAGGTCGCCCTTGCCGCGACGCGTCCAGGCGCCGAGGTCGAGATTGTCCCGAACCGAGAGCGATGGGAAGCAGAGCCGGTTCTCGGGAACGTGGGTGAGACCGAGCGCGGCCATCTTCTCGGTGGGTCGG
>DASUVU010000167.1:0-3030 GCA_036378815.1 Agromyces sp.
GATGAGCAGGTGTTCGCGTTGCACCGCCTGGTTGGGGTCGAGCTCGACGATCTTGATGACGTTGATCAGCTTGTTCAGCTGCTTCGTCACCTGCTCGAGCGGCAGCGCCTCGACGTCGACCACCACGGTGATGCGGGAGAGTCCCTCGATCTCGGAGTGACCGACCGCGAGCGACTCGATGTTGAATCCACGCCGGGCGAAGAGTCCCGCGACGCGGGTCAGCAGACCGGGCTTGTCCTCGACGAGGAGGGAGAGCACGTGGGTCGACATGTCAGTCCCCCTCTTCGTTGAACGCCGGCGAATGGTCGCGGGCGTACTGCACGTAGCTGTTCGACACGCCCTGCGGCACCATCGGCCACACCATGGCGTCGGCCGAGACGACGAAGTCGATGACGACGGGACGGTCGTTCGTCTCGAGCGCGAGCTTGATCGCCGCGTCGACCTCCTCCTCCTTCGTGACACGGATGCCGAGCGCACCATAGGCCTCGGCGAGGGTCACGAAGTCGGGCACGCGTGCGGTGTCGTGCCCGGTGTTCAGGTCGGTGTTCGAGTAGCGGCCGTCGTAGAAGAGGGTCTGCCACTGGCGCACCATGCCGAGCGAGGAGTTGTTGATGACCGCGACCTTGATCGGGATGTCATTGAGCGTGCAGGTGGCGAGCTCCTGGTTGGTCATCTGGAAGCATCCGTCGCCGTCGATCGCCCAGACCACGCGCTCGGGCTCGGCGACCTTGGCGCCCATGGCCGCGGGTACCGCATAGCCCATCGTTCCTGCGCCGCCCGAGTTCAGCCACGCGTTCGGCCGCTCGTACCTGATGAACTGGGCGGCCCACATCTGGTGCTGCCCGACGCCGGCGGCGTAGATGCCCTCGGGTCCGGTGAGTTCGCCGATGCGCTGGATGACGTACTGCGGTGCGAGCAGGCCGTCGGACGTCGGCGAGTAACCGAGCGGGAACTCCGAGCGGAGCCCGTCGAGCGTCGCCCACCACTCGTCGAGGTCGGGCGTCGTCTGGGCCGTGGCCGCTCGGTACGCGGCGACGAGGTCGACCAGCACCTCTTTGAGGTCGCCGACGATGGGCACGTCGGCCGTGCGGATCTTCCCGATCTCGGCCGGGTCGATGTCGACGTGCACGATCTTCGCGTTCGGCGCGAAGAGGGCGGACTTGCCCGTGACCCGGTCGTCGAAGCGAGCGCCGAGCGAGATGAGGAGGTCGGCCTCCTGCAGGGCGAGCACCGCGGGCACCGTGCCGTGCATGCCGGGCATGCCGAGGTGCTGACGGTGCGAGTCGGGGAAGGCGCCGCGAGCCATGAGCGTCGTCACGACCGGTACGTTGGTCGCGTCGGCGAGCTCGAGGAGCTCCTCCGATGCGCGCGAGCGGATGATTCCACCGCCGACGTAGAGCACGGGGCGCTTCGCCTCGGCGAGCAGCTGGGCCGCCGCCGCGACCTGCTTGCCGTGCGCCTTGGTGATCGGGCGATAGCCCGGGAGGTCGACCTTGGGCGGCCACCGGAACGAGAAGGTCGCCTGCTGCGCGTCCTTCGTGATGTCGACGAGCACCGGCCCGGGTCGGCCCGTCGTGGCGATGTGGTACGCCGCAGCCATCGTCGAGGGGATGTCCTCTGCCCGCTTCACGAGGAACGAGTGCTTCGTGACGGGCATCGTGATGCCGACGATGTCGGCCTCCTGGAAGGCGTCGGTGCCCATGAGGTTCGAGAACACCTGGCCGGTGATCGCGAGCAGGGGCACTGAGTCCATGTGCGCGTCGGCGATGGCCGTGACGAGATTCGTCGCGCCAGGGCCCGACGTGGCGATCGCGACGCCAACCTTGCCGCTCGCCGAGGCGTAGCCCTCGGCCGCGTGGCCGGCGCCCTGCTCGTGGCGCACGAGGATGTGCCGGAGCTTGCGGCTGTCGAGCAGCGGGTCGTAGACGGGGAGGATCGCGCCGCCGGGCAGCCCGAAGACGTCGGTGATACCGAGCAGCTCGAGGGAGCGGACGACCGCCTCGGCACCGGTGATCTCCACAGGTGCGCCGGGCGCTGGGGCGGGCGAAGGCACGGGGGTCGATTCCGTGGTCATTCGATTCCTGTTCTGATGGCGGTGGGTGTGCGGGAGAGCGCAGCACTCAGCCCGTCGTGGCGCCTTCGGCGGCGGAACGCACGAGCTTCGAGTACTTCGCGAGGACGCCACGGGTATAGCGCGGGGGAAGCGGAGCCCAGCCCTCACGGCGAGCAGCTGACTCGGCATCGTCGACCAGTAGGTCGATGGAACGAGCTGCGATATCGACCCGTATCAGATCACCATCGCGCACGAATGCGATGGGACCTGCGTCCACCGCTTCGGGTGCTATGTGGCCGATGCACAGGCCGGTTGTGCCGCCTGAGAATCGACCATCCGTCAAGAGTAGTACATCTTTTCCGAGCCCAGCGCCCTTGATGGCCGCGGTGATGGCGAGCATCTCGCGCATGCCGGGCCCTCCCTTGGGGCCCTCGTACCGGATGACGACGACGTCGCCGTGCTTGATCTCGCCGTTCGTGAGCGCGTCCATCGCGGCGCGCTCGCGCTCGAACACACGGGCGGGGCCCTCGAACGTGGCCGCATCGAAGCCGGCGGTCTTCACGACGGCACCCTCGGGGGCGAGCGAGCCGTGCAGGATCGTGAGGCCCCCAGTCTTGTGGATGGGGTTGTCGAGTGGGCGCAGCACATCGCCGTCGAGCGGCGGGATCTGCATCTCGGCGAGATTCTCGGCGAGCGTCTTGCCCGTCACCGTGAGGCAGTCGCCGTGCATGAGGCCGGCGTCGAGCAGCGCCTTCATGAGCACGGGGAGGCCGCCGCGGCGGTCGACGTCGTTCATCACGTACCTGCCGAACGGCTTCAGGTCGCCGATGTGCGGCACCTTCGAGCCGATGCGGTTGAAGTCGTCGAGGGTGAGATCGACCTCGGCCTCGCGCGCGATGGCGAGCAGGTGCAGCACGATGTTGGTGGAGCCGCCGAGCGCCATGCCCACCGCGATGGCGTTCTCGAACGCCTCCTTG
>DASUVU010000168.1:0-5872 GCA_036378815.1 Agromyces sp.
CGCGAGCCCCCAGGCGACCAGCTCGCGCACGGCCGTGCTGACGCCGCCACTGCTCATGTCCAGTGCGTGGCGCAGCTCGTCGAACGTCGTCGGCTCGGCACAGAGCAGCAGGTGGCCGTAGAGGCGGCCGGTCGCGCGGGAGAGGCGCCAGGTCGCCAGCGCATCACCGATGGACTCGATGAACTCCGCCCGTTCGTCGCGCTCAGGCATTGGATGGCCGTTCGAGGATGCCGAGCAGCGCCGCCGTCACCGCGTCGGGCGCGTCCATCGTGACGACGTGCCCGGCGCCCGCAATCACCTGTTCGGGGACGCCCTCTGCCCTCGCCCACGCGGGCATCGCCGTCGAGATGTTCCCCGTGCGGTCGAGCTCGCCGCGGATGAGTCCGAGCGGGATGGGAACCCGGTAGTCGGGATCCGGCTCGACGAACGCGACGGTGGCACGCCACACGTCGAGGAACGTGCGCTTCGGCATCCGTGCGAACACCGCCTCGCTGGCGGCGATCGCGTCTGGCGTCGCGGCGGAGGCGCGGGCGAGCAGACCGGGAAGGCGCGACGCGGGGATGAGCGCCAGTGCGGGAGCTGCGAGCCGAAGGGCAACGCGCTCGCCGCGCGAGAGCGGGCCGGTGTTCCAGGTCGAGTCGATGGCGATGAGTGCTCCAGCTCGACGCTGATCTCGTCGGACGAGCGCCTGGGCGACATTGCCGCCGAGGGAGTGCCCGACCAGCACGGGCTGCTCGAGTGCGACGTGGTCGAGGAGTGCGGCGAGGTCCTCGAGTGCGGCCGATGCGGTGAAGCGTGTGCCCGTGTCGAGGCCGGATGTGCCGTGCCCTCGCTGGTCGTAGAGCACCACGAGGTGCCCGGCGTCGTTCAGCGCGTCGGCCTGGGCGATGAACATCGAGTGATCCATGCCGGCGCCGTGCACCAGCACGACCGGCTGCGCGGGCCCGTCGAGCACGGCGAAGCGCAGCGTCGCACCGGGGCGATCGAGAGTGCGTTCAAGATTCATCACATTCTGAATATAACGAACATGATCGGCGTCGAGAGGAGGGCTGCGGCGCAGGGGGAGCGGATGTCCTGAACTCAGCTGCCGTCGGTCGTGTTCGTCACGTCGCCTTCGGCCGCGATTTCGCCCTGGGTGCGGTCGCGACCCCGCCCGATGCCTCGCGTCGCGCGGCGTGTGACCGTGCGTAGTCCCCGGCCCGTCGCGCCGGCGATCCCACCGACGACCTCGCCGGTGCGCGTCAACCGTCTCGTCGTCGTGCGCAGCAGGGTGTCGCGCTCGCGCGGCTCGAGGTCCGACGGGAGCAGCATCGGGGGCGGGCCGAACGCGAGTCGGGACTGTTGCAGCACGCGACGGCCCAAGATGTTGTTGCCCACTCCGCCGATTGCCGCGCCGATGCCGAACGGGATGGCCTTGCCGATGATGCCGGCACCACCCCGCACGGCGAACTGCCTGATGAACACCCGACGCAGCCCATCGACGACCGTGCCGACGACCGCCTTCGGCAGGGTGTTCGTGATGACCTCGCCGAAGTAGGTGTTCGTGGCGACGCCGCTTCCCTGGGCCTGCCCGGCGAACTGACGCACGAGGTCGATGCCCTCGCGCCCGAGCATCAACGTCATGACGAGCGCCCGTGCACGTTCGGGGTTCTCGATCGGGATCCCGTGCACCTCTGCCACGGATTGGGCGAAGAGCGCAGTGGCCTCCAGGAACCCGGCAGTCTCCACTCCCGAGAGCGCAAGCGTGACCCCGGTACCGATACCCGGGATCACAGCGGTCGCACCGACGGCCGCGCCGCCCGTGGTCACCGCGGTGAGGTACCGGCGCTCGAGGATCCGCACGATCTGCTGGGGCGTCGCACCGGGAACGCGGCGACGGATGCTTCGCAGGTGTGCGACGACGACCGGGCGCTGGATCGCCAGTGCGACGTCGATGCCGCGCTCGACGCCGTGTGCACGTCCCTCGTCGACCCGGCGCTGTTCGGTCCCGGGCTCCGACGGCATGCCGGGCTCCCCTTCATGCGGTCCGACGGGCCCCATGGAGGTGATGTCGTGCACGCGTTCGCTCATAGTGCGTCGATCCTAGACGTGCAGCCCGCGCGAACGCCCCGGGGTTGCGTCAGGACGCCGTGCCGTGGTCGGCGTTGTAGCGCTCGAGCACGTCATCGATCGGAGCGTCCAGCACCAGGCGACCCTTGTCGAGGTACAGGCCACGCGTGCAGAAGCGGCGCAGGTCCCGTTCGTTGTGCGAGACGAAGAACAACGTGCGTCCACCCGCGAGCAGCTCGTCGATGCGCCGGTAGCACTTTTCACGGAACGCCTTGTCGCCCACGGCGAGCACCTCGTCGACGAGGAGGATCGGCTCTTCGAGCTGCGCGATCACCGAGAACGCGATCCGGACCTTCATCCCGCTCGACAGGTGCTTGTACGGCGTATCGAGGAAGTCGCCGATGTCGGCGAAATCGATGATCTCGTCGAACTTCGCATCGATCTGGGAATGCGTCATGCCGTGCAGTCCGGCGGTGAGGTACACGTTGTCGCGCACGGTCAGGTCGTCGACGAACCCGCCGGTGATCTCGATGAGCGGAGCGACGCCGCCGGTCACCTCGACGGTTCCCTCGTCGGCGATCATGACGCCCGCGACGAGCTTCAGCAGCGTCGACTTTCCCTGGCCGTTACGGCCCACGACGCCGATCGCCTCACCCGGCCGCACCTCGATCGACACGTTCCGCAGCGCCCAGAACTCGTCGGGCCGAGTGCGCCGCCGTCGGCCCGAGAGGAGGTCCTTGAACGAGCGACGGCCGCGACGGTTCCGGCGGAATCGGATGCCGAGGCCCACCGTGCGGATGGCGTACGGCTCGGTGATGGCCAAGGTTGCGACCGGGGCATCCGTCATCAGATCTCCTTCAGCACCTGACGAACACTGCCGCGGAACACGAGGAGCCCGATCACGAGGAACGCGAGCGACATCGCCGCGGCGATGATCACGTTGAACCAGTCGAGCTCACCGGGGAAGAAGCCCGCGCGGTACAGGCCGAAGATGCCCGAGAGCGGGTTGAAGGCCGCCCAGAAGTGCAGCTCGGACGGCAGGTTGGAGACCCCGTAGATGATGGGCGACGCGTAGAACAGGAAGCGGAGCACGAGCTTCACCGCGCGCTCGAGGTCGCGGAAGAACACGACGAGCGGCGCGACGATGAGCGAGACGCCGATCGTGAGCATCGCCTGCAGCAGCATGGCGAGCGGGAAGAACGCGAGCTCCCACCCGACCGTGGCGCCGAACGCGATGGCGAAGAGGGCGAGCACCGGAAGCGCGAGCACGAACTCGATGCCCTTCGACAGCACGATGCGATTCACCCAGATGGTCCGGGGGATCATGGTCGACCGCACGAGCTTCGCATCCTTCAGGAATGCCCGCGTCGAGTCCGAGACGGCACCGTTGAACCACATCCACGGCAGGAGTGCAGACAGGAGGAAGACGATGTACGGCTGCGTACCGGCGATGCGCTCGAACACCTGGGTGAAGACGAACCAGTAGATGCCCGCCATGACCAGCGGATCGAGAACCGACCACAGGTAGCCGAGCGCCGAGGTCGAATACCGCACCTTCAGGTCGCGGGTGGTGAGCAGCCACAGGGAATTCCGGTACCTGAGCCACGGCGTCCGCTGCAGCGGATGCGCGTCGCCAGAACCCCCGACGGATACTGCGCTCATCACGCTCCTCATCGTAGATGCCCGCAGCGACGGCTCAGCCCCGGCGCGGTAGGTTTGAAGGAGGCGGCCGGCGCGCGCCGCGACCGGTTCGAGAAGGAGCGTCGTGCACCGCACCAGTACCCGGATCCTCCTCAGTTGCGCTGCGATCGGCGTCGGGGGCGGCATCGTGGCGGGCGCATCCGGGTACCTCGCAGCGGCCTTCGCGGCGTTCGGGCCCCTGCTCTACGGCATCACGGTGGGCACGCACTTCCTGCCGAGTGTCGTCGCGCTCGCCCTGCTGAAGCGGCCGGGCACGGCCATCCTCGCCGGAGTCCTCGCCGGACTCGTGGGTGCGGCGTTCGCCCCATGGTGGATCGGGCGCTTCCTCGGCACCGGGCTGCTCGTCGGTGCGCTGCTCGAACTGCCGTTCCTCATCACGCGTTACCGGCGGTGGGACCCGTGGATGTTCTACGTGTCGGCGGTGTTCTCGGGCCTCGTGATCGCCGTGGCCGTGTTCCTCGCGCTCGGTGCCGAGTACTACGTCTGGTGGGCGTGGGCCATCGCACTGCCGTTGTGGGTCATCAGTCCGGTGCTGTTCACCTGGATCGGGCGCCTCATCGCCGCGAGGTTGGCGAAGGCCGGCATCGCACAGTCGGCGTAGTCGGGCACGGTCGACTCGCGGTTCGCGAGGCCGCGCCGGAATCACACGTAGTGGTTCGCGCGCTCCAGGTCTTCGGCGAAGTCGATCTCGACCGCGTAGAGGTCGGAGATGTCCATCGGCTCGACGAGCATCCCGTTCTTCTCGATCGCGAGCTCGATGCCGCGCTCGAAGTAGTCCTGGTCGCCGACGCGCTGCAGGAACGCGAGCAGGCTCGCCTTGTCGCGGCTGGACACGTAGTTGATGCCGACCGCCTCGCCCAGGCCGCCCTTGACGGTCTTCGAGAGCTCCTTGATGTAGCCCTCGGGGGTGGTGGTGTACTTCACCTCTTCGTCGGACACCTTCGCGGTGTTGACGGTGACGAACGATTGGTCGCGGGCGATGAACGGCAGCGCTCGGTCGAGGATGCGAGGGTCGAACACGACGTCGCCGTTCATCCACAGCACGCCGCCCGACTGGGACGCGGCGAGCGCGCGCATGAGGCTCTTCGAGGTGTTCGTCTGGTCGTACTCCTCGTTGTAGACGAAGGACGCCTGCGGGAACGCTTCGATGATGTGCTCGAGCTTGTAGCCGACGACGATCGTCACGTCGGCGTTGGCGCCGAACGCGTGCTCGATGTTGTCGAACTGCTGGCGCATGATGGTGCGGCCGTCGCTCAGCTCGGTGAGGGGCTTCGGAAGCGATCGCCCGAGCCGGCTCCCCATGCCTGCCGCGAGAATTACGATCTGGGTGGTCACTGCATCTCCTTCGGTGGTCGGATGCCGCAAGCCCCCCTCTCGCGAGTATTCGCCTGCTGTTCACCCGGAAGTTCACATATGGACACGCCGTTATGCCGTTCCTCAGGATATCCGGCGACCGCATCGTTGGGCGAGGGGGTTGCCCTGTCGTAGTGCGATCGTGATGCGACGCTCAGCAGATGCACAGCGGACGTGGATTCGGGATGGCGGATGGGGCTGGGGCGAGCTCGGTTGGTAGGTTGTCTGGGTGACTTCCGTTTCGCGCCCAGAGAACGACGAAACTCCCGAAGACACCGGCACGAGCGTGGCAGCCGATCGGGGGGACTCGTCGGCTGTCGAGGCGACGCCGACGAGGGATTCGGCTTCGAAGACGACGACGAAGTCGAAGTCCAACTCGAAGTCCGCGTCGAAGCGCACGGCGGCCTCTCGCGCGGCGTCGACGAAGGCTGCGACAGCGCGCGGTGCAGCGGCGAAGAGCGCACGGGCTGCTCGTGACTCGGCCGCATCGACGACTCCGGCCGCTCGCAGCAAGGCGGCTGCGGAGGCGACCACGAAGCGGCAGTCGCAACGAGTGGCGGCCGCGCTCACGACCGAGACGACGTCGGCCGAGCGCAAGCCGTCCACGCCGCCGCAGGCCTCCGAGACTCCGACGCCGGTCGACGCCGTCGACGAGACGACACGTGAGCGGCCCGTGCGGACCGCCGCGGGCGTCGCCGCCGTTGCCGCGGCCGCGGCCGCGATCGCCGACGATGCCATCGTCGAGCGTCCGGGCAAGGCGGCGGCCGCT
>DASUVU010000169.1:0-6563 GCA_036378815.1 Agromyces sp.
GGCGAAGACCTTCACGGCCACCGCACGGCCCAGCGAGAGGTCCTCGCCGCGGTAGACGCTCGCCATTCCGCCACGGCCGATGAGGCCGTCGAGGCGGTAGCGTCCGTCGAGCACCACCCCGGTGAAGGAGTCGCCCGCGACGCGGTCGGCTGAGGTCGTCACGAGACCGAGAGTAGCCGTCGCGCCTGAACGTCGCCCGTTTTCGTCGACGGGTTGACGGACGCAGGACGCGTCTGGAACGGTGGCGCGAGATCAGCCGAAGATCATCGGCACATCGTCGTCGTTGCCGCCGCGCGCCAGCTCGACGAGCACCGGCACGTGATCTGAGGGTGCCGTGCCCTTGCGCTCGTTGCGGTGGATCGACGCATCCGTCACCGCGTCGGCGAATGCCGACGAGCCGAGGATGAAGTCGATGCGCATGCCCTCATTGCGCGGGAAGCGCAGCTGCTTGTAATCCCAGTAGGTGTACCCCTCGGGAACGCGCGGACGCACGACGTCGGTCACTCCGACGGCCTCGAGCGCGAAGAACGCCTGCCGCTCCTGCGGGGACACGTGGGTCGACAGGCCCTCGACGACCGCGGGATCGCCGTTGTCCTGGTCGAACGGCGCGATGTTGAAGTCGCCCATGAGGGCGAACGGCCGGTCGGGATGTGCGGATGTCTCGGTGCGGGCGAAGTCGGCGAGGGCGGCGAGCCAGTCGAGCTTGTACGTGTAGTGCGGGTCGCCGAGCGCCCGGCCGTTGGGGACGTAGAGGCTCCACAGGCGAGCGCCGTCGATCGTCGCGCCGATCGCGCGGGCCTCCTTGGGGAGGTCGGGCCCCTCCTCCCCCTTCAGGAACCCCGGCATGCCGGGAAAGCTCGTCTCGACGTCGTGGATCGGCGACCGGCTCGCGATCGCGACGCCGTTCCACTGGTTGAAGCCATGCAGGGCGAGGCCGTACCCCTGCTGCTCGAACGCGTCAGCCGGGAACTGCTCGGGCTTGCACTTGATCTCCTGCATCGCCAGCACGTCGACGTCTTCACGCACCATCCAGTCGACGACGCGGTCGACGCGGGTGCGGATCGAATTGACATTCCAGGTGGCGATGCGCATGGGAGTCAGCCTAGAGCCGCGCCCCGACACCGCGGACACCGCCGATGCGCCGGCCGTGAGCTCACTCCGGCGTGATCGCCTCAGGGTCGTGCTCTCCCTCGGTGAGCAGTTCCCGACGTGGCAGGACCACCCAGAAGCCCACGATGATGATCGCTCCCACCCCGAGCGCGACGATCCCGGCGGCGCGGGAGAGCGCCCAGTCGAAGATGAGGCTCGTGACGCCGACGACGAGGAGTGCGACCACGACGAGATGCGCGACGAACAGGCGGTTCCCGACGCTCACCACGCGACCCTTCACCCGACGACCGAAGAGCGTGCGGTGGAGTGTGACCGGGGCGAGGCCGATGACGGTTGCGAGGCCTGCCAGCGTCACGAGGATCAGGTACAGCGTGAGCTGGTAGTCGTCGAGGTCCTCGAAGCGGGGCTGGAACGCGACGGCGAGCAGGAAGCCGCCGATGAGCTGGGTGCCCGTGAGTGCGACCCGCAGCTCCTGGAGGATGTCGGCCCAGTTGCGGTCGCTGCGTTCGTTCGGTGTCTCGTTGCGTCCGTCGCCGCGTCGCGCGTCGCGCGCCGGTGGGTCGTCCTCTGGCGGTGATCCGGCATGACGAGGGCTGTTCATGCTCGATGGTACGCACGCGGCATCCGTCGCCCTCAACCCCTTGCGGAGCGGGCCGGGACGGATCAGAAGGTCGCGCCCGGCACTCCCGAGATCGTGAGCGCTGCGCCGCCGACGAAGACCGCCACGATGAGCACGATGCCCACCAGCGGGATCCAGAACGCGATGCGCTTCAGCACGAGCACGATCACCGTGGCGATGAGCGCCAGCATGCCGACCATGAGGGGCCCGATCATCGCGATGAGCATGCCGGTGCCCATTCGGTCGTAGTCGCACGTGATGCCCGACCCGCACGGGTCGCTGGCGAACGCGAGGAAGAAGGACAGGAATGACGCCAGCAGGGCCGCGCCGATCATGAGCACGGCCAGCACGATCGTGAGCACCAGGTCCCAGACGATCACCGGTCGACTCGGTGGGGCGGATGCCGCGTACGGCTGTACTGCCTCGGTCATGCTGACCTCCCCGACGTCGCGAGGGCGCGCCGACAGCCGAATTCTGGCAGCGACCGACGCCGACCTGCAAGGATCGGAAGGGAATCCGGGGAGGCGGCACGATCGTGAAGTTCAGCGTGGAAGGCGTCGAGGGCCTGCCCGAGATCTCGAAGGGCGACGACCTCGCCGCGCTCATCTCCGATGCCGCCGAGCTCGCCGATGGCGACATCCTCGTCATCACGTCCAAGATCGTGTCGAAGGCCGAGGGCAGGGTCGTGCAGGCTGCCGACCGGGAGGACGCGATCACGGCCGAGACCGTGCGCGTGGTCGCGACCCGCGAGTACGAGGGCGGCGTCACGCGCATCGTCGAGAACCGCCAGGGCATCATCGGCGCGGCCGCTGGCGTCGACGCATCCAACGCCCCCGATGGCACCGTGCTGCTGCTGCCGGTCGACCCCGACGCCTCGGCCAGGGCGCTGGCCACCGGCATCCGTGCCCTCACCGGCGCCGCCGTCGGCGTGATCCTCTCCGACACCCTCGGCCGGCCGTGGCGCGAAGGGCAGACCGACATCGCGATCGGCGCCGCGGGCGTGCACGTCTTCGACGACCTCCGAGGTTCGGCGGATGCCTCGGGCAAGCCGCTCGCCGTCACGATGCCGTGCGTCGCCGACGAGCTGGCCGGCGCAGCCGAGCTCGTCAAGGGCAAGTCGTCGGGGGTCCCGGTGGCGATCGTGCGGGGACTCGGCCGCTTCGTCGGCGACCTCGACCTGCCGGGCGCGCGCAGCATCCAGCGGCCGGCGGATCGCGACCTGTTCCGCACCGGCGCCGACGAGGCGTACAACGAGGGATACCGCGACGGGTACGACGAGGCGCAGACGGAGGGCGTGTCCGACTCGGCGGGCTGAGGATCCCCGGGTTCGGGCAGGATGGAACCATGCCCGCCCACATCGGCTATGCCGCCATGCTCGAGCGCTTCCCGCCGGCCGAGGCGGTGGCGCTCTCCGCGCTCGCCGAGTCGCACGGGTTCACGGGCGTGATGGCGACCGACCATTTCCAGCCGTGGGTGCCGGCGCAGGGGGAGTCGTCGTTCGTGTGGAGCGTGCTCGCCGCGATCGGCCAGGCCACGACGGGCGACCTGGGCCCCGGAGTGACGACACCCACCTTCCGCATGCATCCCGCCGTCGTCGCCCAGGCCAGCGCGACGCTCGCCTCCCTCTACCCCGGTCGGCACTGGCTCGGACTTGGCTCGGGCGAGGCCTTGAACGAGCACGTCGTCGGGCCGTACTGGCCCGAGGCGCACGAGCGCATCAACCGCATGTTCGAGGCCGTGGACGTGATCAAGAAGCTGTTCGCGGGATCGCTCGCCGGTCGTGACGTGCGTCACTCGGGGCCGCACTTCCGGCTGGAGTCGACGCGGCTCTGGACGATGCCGGATGCCGCGCCCGAGATCCTCGTCGCGGCATCCGGGCCCGTGACGGCTCGCCGAGCCGGCCGCACGGTCGACGGCTTCATCACGATGGGCGGACCGACCGACCGGCTCGCGCCGCTGATCACGCGCTTCGAGGAGGGTGCCCGCGAGGCCGGACGCGACCCGGCGACGATGGCGAAGGTGCTGCAGTTGCACCTCTCGTGGGCGCCGACCGACGACGAGGCGATGCGCAACGCGCTCCACGAATGGCCGAACGGCGGCATGCGGTTCCCGCGCAGCGACATCCGCTCGCCGTACGAGTTCGACCAGCTCGCCCGCACGGTGCGTCCCGAGGACTTCGCGGGACGCATGGTGGTCGCCGCCGACCTCGACGTGCACCGCGCCGACATCCAGCGTCACCTCGACCTCGGATTCGACCGGATCTACCTGCACAACGTCGGCCGGAACCAGGCGGAATTCCTCGAGGTCTTCGGCAGCGACGTGCTGCCCCGCCTGCGCGCATGAGCTGGACCGTCGTGATCCCGGTCAAGGGCGTTCCCGCGGCCAAGAGCCGACTTTCGCCCGCGATTCCCGACGATGCCCGCAGCGTGCTCGCCCGGGCGTTCGCGCTCGACACCATCGCAGCGGCGCTCGGGGCCCGGTCGGTCAGCCGGGTGATCGTCGTCGGTTCGGATGCGTCGCTCGCTGGCGAGGCCGAATTCCTCTCGGATCCCCAGGGTGAACCCGGCCTGCTTCCCGCCATCCGCCATGGGATCGCGCACGCTGGGAAGCGGGTGGCGATCGCGGTGCTGCTGGGCGACCTTCCGGCGCTCCGGCCCGAGGAGCTCGATGCGATGCTCGACGCGGCGGCGCGGCATCCGCTCGCCTTCGTGCGCGATGCCGATGGAACGGGCACCACCCTCGCGACCGCGGGTGTCGGCGTGCCGTTCGAGCCGAAGTTCGGGCCCGACTCGGCTGCGTTGCACGCCGCGGCGGGATTCGTGGAGCTCGAGGCATCGGTCGCACCGGGCCTCACCCGCGACGTCGACACGGTCGACGGCCTCGAAGTCGTGTTGCACCATGGAGTCGGCGACCACACCGCCGAAGCTGTCGCTCGTCTCGCCGATCGGAAGGACCCGTTATGACGCTCACGCTTGGATTCAAGGCTTCGGCGGAGCAGTTCGATCCGCGGGAGTTGGTGGAGATCGCGGTCGCGGCCGAGGGCCACGGCATGGAGTCGGTGTGGACGAGCGATCATTTCCAGCCGTGGCGGCACAAGGGTGGGCATGCGCCGTTCTCGTTGGCGTGGATGGCGGCGGTGGGTGAGCGCACGTCGCAGGTGCGGATCGGCACGTCGGTGATGACGCCGACGTTCCGGTACAACCCGGCGGTGCTGGCGCAGGCGTTCGCGTCGCTGGGGTGCCTGTATCCGGGGCGGGTGATCGCGGGGTTCGGCACCGGGGAGGCGCTGAACGAGATCGCGACCGGGTTCCGCGGGGCGGGGGAGCAGGACTGGCCGGAGTTCAAGGAGCGGTTCGCCCGGTTGCGGGAGGCGGTGCGGTTGATGCGCGCGCTGTGGACCGGTGACGACCAGGTGAGTTTCGAGGGCGACTACTACTCGACGCATGACGCGTCGATCTACGACCGGCCCGAGGGCGGGGTGCCGGTGTACATCGCGGCGGGTGGTCCGACGGTGGCGAAGTACGCGGGCCGGGCCGGGGACGGGTTCATCTGCACGTCGGGCAAGGGCGCGGAGTTGTACGTGGACCAGTTGATCCCTGCGGTCACGGAGGGTGCTGCGGCATCCGGCCGCAAGTTCGAGGACCTGGATCGGATGATCGAGATCAAGATCTCGTACGAGCAGACCCGGGATGCCGCGTTGGAGAACACCCGGTTCTGGTCGCCGTTGTCGTTGTCGAAGGAGCAGAAGCACGACATCACCGACCCGATCGAGATGGAGCGGGCGGCGGATGCGCTGCCGATCGAGCAGATCGCGAAGCGGTGGATCGTGGGCACCGACCCCGACGAGGTCGTCGCGCAGGTCGGGCAGTACGTGGACTGGGGGTTCAACCACCTCGTGTTCCACGCGCCCGGCCACGACCAGCGCCGGTTCCTGGAGCTGTTCGAGCGCGACCTCGCCCCACGATTGCGGGCACTTCCGGTGTCCGAGTAGGCCGCGCAGCAGCCGTATCGAGACCCGGCCCATGCGGCTCGGGTCTCGATACGGCGCCTCGGGCGGCTACTCGACCAGCAGACGGGTCAGCGCGCCGGCTTCACGACGAGACCCGTGCCGCCGCCCCGCCGTACCGGCTCGGCCACCGCGGTCATGAGCCCGTCGGCGTCGACCTCGATCGCGGCCACGGCTCCGATCTCGGCCGAGGTCGTGAACGTGTGCCCGTAGGGTGCGAGCGCCGACTCGTACGCGTCGCGGAACGCCTGCTCGGCCGCGACCGCCGCCGTGTTGCGCTGCGAGGCCCGGGGGGCGGCCACCGCTTCGGCGAGGGTCATGCCCAGGTCGATGCGGTTCACGAGCACCTGCGTCACCGTGGTGATGATCATCGACCCGCCGGGCGAGCCGACCACGTACCGCACCTCGCCGTCGTCGAGCACGATCGTCGGCGACATCGACGAGCGGGGGCGCTTGCCCGGCTCCACGATGTTCGGGTCGGTCGGGTTCGGCAGGAAGCTGAAGTCGGTGAGCTCGTTGTTCAACAGGAATCCACGCCCGGGCACCGTCATGCCCGAGCCGCCGGTCTGCTCGATCGTGAGCGTGTACGCGACCGCGTTGCCCCACCGGTCGACGACCGAGAGGTGCGTCGTCGAGACGTTCTCGGTGTCGGCGAACTCCTCGAGCGCGGCCACGTCGCAGCCCGCCGCGTCGAGCGGTGCGGGTGCGACCGGCTTGGCCGACGCGGCATCGGGATCGATCACGCAGGCCCGAGCGTCGGCGAAGTCCTGGCTCAGCAGGGTCTCGGTCGGCACGTCGACGAACGCCGGGTCACCCACGTACGCGCCG
>DASUVU010000170.1:0-6692 GCA_036378815.1 Agromyces sp.
GTAACCACGACGCCCGGCGCGAAGGGGTGCGGATGCCACGAGGCGCCCGCACCCCTTCGTCGCCGTTCGCGCGACTCGTCGTCGGCCGATCGAACGATCAGTTGCGCACGAGATCGGCGGGCGCGGCGTCGGCGGCGGAGGGGGTGACGGCCGGAGCCGTTGGTTCGCCGTCGCGTCGGGCGAGCCGGCTCGGCCACCAGATCGCCGGGCCGATGTCGTAGGAGAGCGCCGGCACGAGCAGCGTGCGCACGAGGAACGTGTCGAGCAGCACGCCGAACGCGACGATGAACGCGAGCTGGGCGAGGAACAGGATCGGCAGCACGCCGAGCGCAGCGACGGTGGCGGCGAGCACGAGCCCCGCTGACGTGATGACGCCGCCTGTGAGCCGGAGCCCGCGGATGATTCCGGGGCGCGTGCCGTAGCCCAAGGACTCCTCGCGCACGCGCGTCATCAGGAAGATGTTGTAGTCGACGCCGAGCGCCACCAGGAACACGAACCCGAACAGCGGCACCGCCGGGTCGGCCCCCGGGAAGTGGAACACGTACTCGAACACGAGCGCGGAGACACCGAGCGCAGCGGCGAACGAGAGCACGACCGTGCCGATGAGCAGCAGCGGCGCCACGATCGACCGGAGCAGCAGCATCAGGATCAGCAGGATCGCGACGAGCACCAGCGGGATGATGAGGGTGCGATCCGCGATCGCGGCCCGCTGGGTGTCGTATGCCACGGCGGACTCACCGCCCACGAGTACTTCGGTGCCCACCTCGTCGAGCGACCCGCGGAGTTCCACGACGACCGCCTCGGCCTCCGCCGAATCCGCCGGTGCGTCGAGCGTCGCCTGCAGCATGACGCGGTCGTCGACGACCGTGGGCTCGGGCGCCGGGGTGCCGGGTGGCCCGAAGGCCTGGATGCCGTCCTCGGTGACCGGAGCGGTTCCCGCCTCGGTGTCCGCTATGACGGTGACGGAGGCGACGCCGCTCGTTCCGAGCGCGACGTCGGCCATGTCCTGGAGCGCCGACTCGGGTCCGATGATGACGGCGGGAGCCCCGGAGCCGGCCGGGAAGTGCTCGCCGAGCAGTTCCTGCCCGTCGCGTGCCTGCGACTCGCCGAGGACGAATTCGCTCGACGGCACGCCGTCGGCGTCCAGCTGCAGCAGCCCGACCGACATGACGCCGAGGACCGCCAGCGAGACGACCCAGACGACGCGGGGGCGACGGGAGACGAGGCGACCCATGGCGGCCCACAGGCCCTTCTCCTCGGCGCGATGATGGCCGTCGCCCGGCGCTGCGGCATCCGCAGCAGAGGCCTCGGACACCGGCTCGTGTGGGATGCCGACGACGTGCTCGGGAGCGTGGGTCCGTTGGATGCGACGAGGCCAGAAGGCCGCCCGCCCGGCCCAGAGCAGCAGGGCCGGCAGCAGCGTGAGTGCCGCGAGGATCGCGAACACGATGCCGATCGCGGCGACCGGTCCGAGGGTCTGGTTCGACACCAATTGGCTTGCGAGCAGGATGAGCAGGCCGACGATGACCGTGCCGCCGGATGCCACGATCGGCTCCCATGCGCCGCGGATCGCCGCCCACGTGGCATCCCACTTCCGTTCGTACCGGCCGAGGGACTCGCGGTACCGGGCGATGTAGAGCAGTGCGTAGTCGGTCGCCGCCCCGATGACGAGGATGAACAGGATGCCCTGGGTCTGCCCCGACAGGAGCAGCACGTCGGCCGCGGCGAGGGTGATGACGGTGAACACGGCCGCGCACAGCGCCGACATGCTCGTGAAGAGCACGATGAGTGGCAGGAGCGGCGACCGGTAGACGATGACCAGGATGACGAACACCGCGCTGAGGGCGACGGCCAGGAGCAGGCCGTCGATCCCGCTGAAGGCGCCGGCGAGGTCGGCCGTGAAGCCCGCCGGACCGGTCACGGCAACGGTGACGCCCGCGATGGGAACGTCCTCGGCGACCGCACGGAGTTCACCCACGACGTCGGCCGGTGGCGCGGCGCCCTCCGAGGCGTCGATCGGCACGAAGATCTGCACTGCGACGCCGTCGTCGGACAAGATCGCGGGCGAGGCGTCCTCGGCGAGCACGCCCGGCACCTCGAGCATCCGATCGCGGAGCTGCTCCACGTCGTCGAGCTGCGATCGGTCGAGCTCACCATCGCCCGCGACCACGATCGTCGCCGGGATGGCGTCGGATCCCCGGAATCCCTCCTGGAGCTCGTTGACCTCCGTGGCCTCCGCCGACGACGGCAGGAACTGGGCCTGGTCGTTGGTGGACACGTCGCTGATGCGTCCGAACGAGGCGCCGCCGGCGCCGAAGGCGGCGAACCAGACGACGATGAGGGCGGCTGGGATGAGGACGCGCAACCAGGTCGGCACCCGGCTGGTTCGTGAAGCGGCAGTCGTTTCCATCCCCGTCGACGATACGCAGCCGTGTCGGCGGGTGCTTCCATCGAACGATTGAATCGCGCCGCGCGTGGACGGCGATCGGCACCCGGACGGGCCCGGCGTCAGGCGACGGGCAGTCCGTGTCCGGACTGGATGGCGCGGATCCGCGACAGCACGACGGTGCGCAGCTCCTCGGGTGCGCTCTCGCGGCACGCGCGCTGCACGACCTCGGTGATCGCCACGCCGACGCGAAGCTCCGCCTGGCAGTCGGCGCAGTTCTCGACGTGCTCACGGATGTCGGCGGCATCCTCCCGCTTCAGTTCGTGGTGCAGGTACTCCTCGAGTTCGGCCCTGGCCTTCTCGCAGCCGCAGTCGGTCACTTCGTGCTCCTCGGCATGCTCTGTCTCCTCGTCGGTCGGGTCGCCTTCTCCGCCTCGGCGAACCCCTGTTCGCGGGCGTAGTCGGCGAGGGACTCGCGGAGCAGGCGCCGGCCACGGTGCAGGCGGCTCATCACGGTCCCGATGGGGGTGTTCATCATGTCGGCGATCTCCTGGTAGGAGAATCCCTCGACGTCTGCGAAGTACACGGCGAGGCGGAAGTCCTCGGGCAGCGCCTGAAGCGCGTCCTTCACTGCACTGTCGGGCAGGTGGTCGATGGCCTCCGCCTCGGCGGAACGGCTCGAACGGGCCGTCGTCGACTCGGCGCCGCCGAGCTGCCAGTCCTCCAGCTCGTCGATCGTGCCCTGGTACGGCTCCCGCTGCTTCTTGCGGTAGCTGTTGATGAAGGTGTTCGTGAGGATGCGGTAGAGCCACGCCTTGAGGTTCGTGCCCTGCGTGAACTGGGCGAACGCGGCGAACGCCTTCACGAACGTCTCCTGCACCAGGTCTTGCGCATCGGCCGGGTTCTTCGTCATGCGGAGCGCCGCAGCGTAGAGCTGGTCGATGAACGGGAGGGCCTGCTCCTCGAAGAGTTCGCCGAGCGGGCGGGACTCCTCGGTCGGAGGCGCGTCGTTCGGCGTGGTTGCGGAGTCGTCGGCAGTCATCACCGGCCATCCTAGATCTTCTGTCGGAATGGCAGCCGGGCGTTCGATCACTGCAAGCGGCACGCGCACCATCTCCTTCTCATCGCCGGACGCTACTGTTGATAACCGATGCAGATTTCGAGGTATTCCGCACCCGAGTTCGATCCGTACGGCGACGCGAGGCCGACCGACACGGACGGGGGGTGGCAAGCGCCCACCGCCACTCGGCCCCTCGAGTCCGTGGTGGCGATCCCCGGCTCGAAGTCGCTCACCAATCGCGAGCTCGTGTTGGCGGCCCTCGCCGACGGGCCGTCCACGCTCCGCGCGCCGCTGTGGTCACGCGACACCGAGCTGATGGTCGAGGGCCTCCGAGGCCTCGGCACTCGATTCGAGCGGATGCCGGGCACCGGCGGGTTCGGCGACGACCTGCGCGTCATCCCGGCCGACGAGCTCCTCGGTTCCACGACGATCGACTGCGGCCTCGCGGGCACGGTGATGCGCTTCCTGCCCGCGGTCGCGGCGCTGGCACTCGGACCCACGACCTTCGACGGCGACGAGGCGGCATATCGGCGGCCGATGGGCGGGATGATCGACGGACTCCGCGCCCTCGGCGTCGATCTCGACGACGACGGGCGCCACGCGCTGCCCTTCACCGTGCATGGCACGGGTCGGGTCGCCGGCGGGCCGCTCGAGATCGACGCCTCGGCGTCGAGCCAGTTCGTCTCGGGGCTGCTGCTCGCCGCGGCACGGTTCGAGAACGGCCTCGACCTGCGCCACACCGGCGAACGACTCCCCAGCGTGCCGCACATCGAGATGACGATCGCGGCGCTTCACGCGCGCGGCATCGAGGTGGGCGATCCGTCGACCGGTCGCTGGACGGTCGCGCCCGCCGTCATCCGTGCGATCGACGTGCACATCGAGCCCGATCTCTCGAACGCCGCTCCGTTCCTCGTCGCCGCGCTCGTCGCCGGCGGGCACGTCACGATCGCCGGATGGCCCGGCGAGACCACGCAGGTCGGAGCGCGGCTGGCCGAGCTCCTGCCCGTGTTCGGCGCCGTCGTCGACCTCGTCGACGATCGCCTGACCGTGCGAGCACCCGAACCCTCCCCCGACGGCGGTCGCGGCATCCGTGGCGTCGACCTCGACCTGTCGGATGCCGGTGAACTCGTGCCCAACCTCGTGGCGCTCGCCGCGCTCGCCGACGGTCCGAGCACGTTCACGGGAATCGGGCACATCCGCCACCACGAGACCGATCGGATCGCCGCCCTCGCGACGGAGCTGAACGGGCTCGGAGGTCGGGTCACGGAACTCGACGACGGCCTGCGCATCGAACCCGCCCCGCTCCACGGCGGACCGTGGCGTGCGTACGCCGACCACCGGATGGCCACGAGCGGGGCCATCGTCGGTCTCGCCGTGCCCGGTGTCATCGTCGACGACATCGGCTCGACGTCGAAGACGCTGCCCCAGTTCACCCACCTCTGGGAGCAGATGCTGGCATGACGTGGTGGGACGCGGACGACGACGACGAGGACGAGCCCGAGTTCGACGAGTCCGATGTGCGTGTGCGGCCGAATCGTCGCGGCAGTCGTCCGCGCACGAAGACGCGCCCTGAACACGCCGACGCGGTCGAGGGCACCGTGTTCGGCGTGGATCGCGGGCGGTACGCGGTGCTGGTCGATGAGGGCGGGCCCGACGAGCGCGAACTGACGGCAGCCAGGGCGAGCGAGTTGCGCCGGAAGTCGGTGGTCACCGGGGATCGGGTCGACCTCGTGGGCGACACGAGCGGCGAGCCCGGAACGCTCGCGCGCATCGTCCGCGTCGGCGAGCGCACGACGCTGCTGCGCCGGAGCGCCGATGACACGGACGAGGTGGAGCGGGTCATCGTCGCGAACGCCGACCAGATGCTCATCGTCGTGGCCGCCGCCGACCCCGAGCCCCGCATCCGCCTGGTCGACCGATACCTCGTCGCGGCGTACGACGCCCGCATCCAGCCCCTCCTCTGCGTCACGAAGACCGACCTCGCCGACCCGTCCGAGTTCCTTCGGAACTTCGCCGGCCTGGACCTTCCCGTGTACCTCTCGAGTGCCGAACGGATGCCGCTCGACGAGATCACGCGGGATCTCATCGGGCACCGCACCGTCTTCGTCGGACACTCGGGCGTCGGCAAGTCGACCCTCGTGAACGCCCTGGTTCCGGGCGCCGATCGGGCAATCGGCCGGGTGAACGTCGTGACCGGCCGCGGACGGCACACCTCGTCGTCGACGGTGTCGCTCCGGGTCGTCGCCGACGGCGGCACCGGCTGGGTCATCGACACGCCCGGGGTGCGCTCCTTCGGGCTGGGGCACGTCGACCCCGCCTCCATCCTCGGGGCGTTCACCGACCTCGCCGCGATCGCCGAGCGGTGCCCTCGCGGGTGCACGCACCTTCCCGACTCCCCCGACTGCGCCATCATCGAAGCCGTCGAAGCCGGAGAACTCGGTGCCACCGGGAGGGCCCGGCTCGATTCGCTGCAGCGGCTGCTCGCGACGTTCAGCTGACCTGCGGCTTGACCTGCGGCTGGACCTGCGGCTGGACCGACCTCGCAGGGAGCACCGGGGACACCCAGCCGGCATGCCTACGATGGACGGATGACGGATGCACGATTGGCCCCCGGAGACCTCGCCCCAGACTTCACCCTGACCGATCAGGACGGCCGACAGGTCACGCTGTCGGAACTGCGCGGTTCGCGCGTCGTGCTCTACTTCTATCCCGAGGCCATGACCCCCGGCTGCACGACTGAGGCGTGCGACTTCCGCGACAACCTCAATTCGTTCGCGTCGGCCGGCGTGCGCGTGCTCGGCGTGTCGAAGGACGACGTCGACAAGCTCAAGCGCTTCGCCGAGCGCGACCGCCTGAACTTCACGCTCCTGTCCGACCCCGACCTCGCGGTGCAGCAGGCGTACGGTGTCTGGGGCGAGAAGTCGCTCTACGGCAAGATCGTCGTCGGCTCCATCCGCTCGACCTTCATCATCGGCGAAGACGGCCGCATCGAGCGGGCGCTCTACAACGTGAAGGCCACCGGCCACGTCGCGCGGCTTCGGCGCGAGCTCGACCTCGACGCCGCCTGAGGCGGTGCACGTCCGGTGCACCGGTCCTCACCGTCCGCCGCGATTCAGCTCCCGGACGGCGGTTCGACGTCGTCGTCGTGCCGGGCGTAGGTGAGCCGCACGGGCGGCCAGAGCAGGAGCCCGATCACCGTGACGGCGGGCAGGAGCAGTGCCCAGCCGACATCGGGGCGCGCGAACA
>DASUVU010000171.1:0-4489 GCA_036378815.1 Agromyces sp.
CACGCAGCAGTGCACTGTAATAGGAGCGCTGGGCGTGCCAGACTCCGCCCTGGTCGCCGATTTCCGACACGAACAGCTGTACATCCAGGCCCCGCAGCTTCGCCGACGTGATCGCGTACACCATCGCCTCATCGGGCACGAAGTAGGGGCTCGTGATGATCACCCGCTCCTGCGCCGAGTTCACGAGGGTGAGGAACTGCCGCAGGTTGTTCTCGCTCTCGAACGCGGGACCGCTCGGGACGACCTGGCAGTCGAGCGCGTCAGGTGACGTGTCGCGCGGGATCTCGGTGGCGGGCACGTTCGCCGCATCCCCCAGCACCTCACCGGTCTCGGCGTACCAGTCCGAGCGGAAGACCGCGTTGAGCTCGGCGACCACCGGACCCGTCACGCGGGCGACGAGCTCCTGCCACATCAGCCCGCGTTTCTGGTTCTTCGGTGAGTCGTAACTGCGGTCGATGAGGTTCTGCGACCCCGTGTGCGCGACGACGCCGTCGACCACGACGATCTTGCGGTGGTTGCGCAGGTCGGGCCGCTGCCATTGTCCCTTCAGCGGTCGCACGGGGAGCAGGTAGTGCCACTCGACGCCGATCCGGTCGAGCTCCGCGACCGTCGCCTTGTGCAACGGGACCTTCGCCGACGCGATGTGGTCCATCAGGAGTCGCACGCTGACGCCCCGGCGGACCGCGTCCTCCATCGCCGTGAAGAATCCACGCGTGGTCTCGTCGAACGCCACGATGAAGAACTCGACGTGCACGAAGCGCGTCGCTGCCGCGACATCCGCCGCCATCGCGTCGATGGAGGCCTGATAGTCGTCGATCAGGGTGGCGCGGTTGCCGGATGTCGCGGGCAGGCCCGTCAGGCGGGTGTTCTGCTCGACGGTCGAGGCGAACCACGCCGGCCAGTCGCCCTTGTCGGCGACGAGGTCGACGTTGCGGGTCCGCTCTGCGATCATGCGGTCGGCGTCCTCCTGGCGTGCCATCCGCCGCTTCGGCAGCCGGATGTTGCCGATGAGCAGGTACAGGATGATGCCGACGAACGGGATCAGGAAGATCGCGAGCAGCCACGCCATCGCGGCCGTCGGCTTGCGGTCGCGGGGAATGATGATGAGCGCGGCGATCCGGATGGCCAGGTCGGCGAGGATGAGGATCCCGCCGAGGAGGTTCGCGAGCTCGGCGCTCACCTCGGCACTCCGACGAGCGTCGACCCGGTGTCAGCCATCGCGTCCTCCCAGTACGGTCGCGGAGCAGTTGACTGAGTATCGCACCGCCGTCCCCTCCGAGGAAGGAACGGCGGCGCGAAACGCGAGGGAGGCGGCGCGAAGCGTCGGCCTGCTGCGGGTTGAGGAGGCGCGAAGCGCCGTCTCGGAACCCGCTCCGCTCAGTCGGTGCCGAGGTCGAACGCCGCGGCCTCGATGGCGGCATCCGTCGCCTGCTCGAGTTCGGTCTCGGGCTCGCCCGCCGAGATCTCGGGGCCCTCGCCCGACTTCAGGTCGCCCACGAGCTCGGCGGTCGCGCCGCCGACGATGCCCTGCATCGCGTACTGCTCGAGACGCGCGCGCGAGTCGGCGATGTCGAGGTTGCGCATGGTGAGCTGGCCGATGCGGTCCTCGGGGCCGAATGCGGCGTCGCCGACCCGCTCCATCGAGAGCTTGTCGGGGTGGTAGCTCAGCGCCGGACCCTCGGTGTTCAGGATCGTGTAGTCGTCGCCGCGGCGCAGGCGCAGCGTGACCTCGCCGGTGACGGCCGAGCCGACCCAGCGCTGGATCGACTCGCGCAGCATGAGCGACTGCGGGTCGAGCCAGCGACCCTCGTACATGAGGCGGCCGAGCCGGCGACCCTCGGCGTGGTAGTTCGCGATGGTGTCCTCGTTGTGGATCGCGTTGAGCAGTCGCTCGTACACGATGTGCAGCAGCGCCATGCCGGGCGCCTCGTAGATGCCGCGGCTCTTCGCCTCGATGATGCGGTTCTCGATCTGGTCGGATGCCCCGAGCCCGTGCCGCCCGCCGATCGCGTTCGCCTCGTAGACGAGGGCGACGGCGTCGGGGTATTCGGTGCCGTTGATCGCGACCGGGCGGCCGGCCTCGAAGCGCACCGACACCTCCTCGGTGGCGACCTCGACGTCGTCGCGCCACGCGGCGACGCCCATGATCGGCTCGACGATGTCGAGGCCGGCGTCGAGGTCTTCGAGCTTCTTCGCCTCGTGGGTGGCGCCCCAGATGTTCGCGTCGGTCGAGTACGCCTTCTCGGTGGAGTCGCGATACGGGAACCCGCGCGCGACCAGCCACTCGCTCATCTCCTTGCGGCCGCCGAGCTCGGTGACGAACGCGGCGTCGAGCCACGGCTTGTAGATGCGCAGGCGCGGGTTCGCCATGAGGCCGTAGCGGTAGAACCGCTCGATGTCGTTGCCCTTGTAGGTCGAGCCGTCGCCCCAGATGTCGACACCGTCCTCCTTCATGGCGCGCACGAGCAGCGTGCCGGTGACGGCGCGGCCGAGTGGCGTGGTGTTGAAGTAGGTCTTGCCCGCCGAACGGATGTGGAACGCCCCGCACTGCAGGGCCACGAGGCCCTCTTCGACGAGGGCGGCCTTCGCGTCGACGGCCCGGGCGATCTCGGCACCGTACTCCTTGGCGCGGCCCGGCACCGCGTCGATGTCGGGCTCGTCGTACTGTCCGATGTCGGCTGTGTACGTGCAGGGCACGGCGCCCTTCTCGCGCATCCACGCGACCGCCACCGAGGTGTCGAGGCCGCCCGAGAAGGCGATGCCGACGCGTTCGCCGACGGGCAGGGAGGAGAGCACTTTCGACATGCGCTCAAGCCTACTTCGAGCGGATGCCGCGGCCGCATGCGGTGCGGTCGGCCAATAGACTCGCGCCTACCGGTTGCCGACCATGACGTCGGCGCTTGTCGCATCCACTGGACGGACCGGGTTGCCGACCCGACCGGTCGGCTCCACTCATTACCAACGGAGGAATGAATGAAGAAGAACAAGGTGATCGGCGCGGCATCCGCCGTTGCCCTCGCCGTGGGTCTCATCGGCACGGCGGTCGCCCCCGCGGTGGCCGACACGGGCCCCGAGACCACCTACCTCGTGCTCGCACCGCAGGGTAAGAGCACCGACAAGGCCGCAGCGCGCGTCGCAGCGGCAGGTGGCAGCGTCGTCGCCACCTACGACCAGATCGGCGTTCTCGTCGCTCGGTCCTCGAGCACCGCGTTCGCCGACGCCGTCGTCGGCGGGGGCGTGCAGTCCGTCGCGTCGACCGAGGGGCTCGGCACGACGCTCATCGACGACGAGATCGTCGAAGCCGTCGACGCGGCCGCCGTCGAGGCGACCGGGAACCCCACGGGCGAGCCGCTCTGGAACCGCCAGTGGGACATGACGCAGATCGACGTGCCGGCCGCACACGCCATCACGACCGGCGACCCGTCGATCGTGGTGGGCGTGCTCGACTCGGGCATCGACGCCACGCACCCCGACCTCGCGACGCAGGTCGCCAAGGACAAGAGCGCCTCGTGCATCGGCGGTGTCGTCGACACGAGCCAGGCCGCGTGGAGCCCGACGACCTCGTCGCACGGCACGCACGTGGCCGGCACGATCGCCGCCGCCATCAACGGCGTCGGCATCGCGGGCGTGGCACCGGGAGTCAAGGTCGCCTCGGTGAAGGTCGTCAACGACGACGGGTTCATCTTCCCCGAGGCCGCGGTCTGCGCATACCTCTGGGCGGCAGACCACGGCATGCCGATCACGAACAACAGCTACTACATCGATCCGTGGGAGTTCAACTGCGTCAACGACCCGCGCCAGCGTCCGGTCTGGCAGGCCGTGCAGCGCGCCCTGAACTACTCCTCGGCGAAGGGAACCCTCACGGTGGCGTCGGCGGGCAACAGCAACGTCGACCTGCAGCACAAGTTCATCGATGCGGGCAGCCCGAACGACGGCAGCTCGCCGGTCGAGACGCGCGAGATCAACAACGCGTGCCGTGACCTTCCGGCGGAGGCGCCCGGCGTCGTGACGGTATCCGCCGTCGGACCGGGTGAGCTCAAGAGCTACTACTCCTCGTACGGCCAGGGCGTCGTCGACGTGACGGCTCCCGGCGGTGACACGCGTTGGCGCAATCCAGCGGTGTCGACGTCGACGGATGCCGTGCTCTCGACGGTCCCCGGAGGCTGGGGCTACTCGCAGGGCACCTCGATGGCCGGCCCGCACGCTGCTGGTGTCGCGGCCCTCGCGCTGTCGGCGCACCCGGGCATGAAGCCGGGTCAGCTGGCGTCGTTCCTCGAGCGCACGGCGACTCCGCTGCCGTGCCCCGAGGGCGTGTACGACCCGCGTCCGGGCCTGCCCTACCAGGCAACCTGCACCGGTGGAAACCGCAACGGGTTCTACGGCGCGGGCAACGTCAACGCACTGAACGCGGTGCAGTGACCACCTGAGTCGCTCTGAACCGGGGGGCCGGACCCACGTGGTCCGGCCCCTCTGCGTCGCCGTGGTCCGG
>DASUVU010000172.1:0-3510 GCA_036378815.1 Agromyces sp.
GCGCGGCGAGGCGATCGACGACGTGGTGCACCTGCACGGCCGCGACTGGCCCACCCTCGAGCACATGTGGGCGCCCCTCGCGAGCGACGTCGACTTCGAGATCGACATGGTGTTCTCGTGGGTCGACGGCTCCGACACCGAGTTCCTGCGCGAGCGGGCGCGCCGCATGCAGACCTACGTGGTCGGCGAGGGCGACGAGTCCGAGGCGCGCTACCGCCAGATCGACGAGCTGAAGTACGCGCTGCGGTCGGTGCACCTCTTCGCCCCGTGGATCCGCCGCATCTTCATCTGCACCGACTCGCCCGCCCCGAAGTGGCTGGCCAAGCACCCGAAGGTCACCATCGTGCGGAGCGAGGAGATGTTCGCCGACCTCTCGGTGCTGCCGACCTACAACTCGCACGCGATCGAGAGCCAGCTGCACCGCATCGAGGGGCTCGCCGAGCACTTCCTGTACTCGAACGACGACATGTTCTTCGGCCGGCCCGTGAGCCCGTCGCTGTTCTTCTCGCCCGGTGGAATCACGAAGTTCGTCGAGGCGACGACGCGCATCGGCCTCGGCGACACGCATCCCGACCGCTCGGGCTTCGAGAACGCCGCTCGCGTGAACCGGGCCCTGCTCCGCGAGCGGTTCGGCAAGGTCACGACGCGCCATCTCGAGCACTGCGCGGTGCCGTTGCGCCGCAGCGTCATGGCCGAGCTCGAGGCGGCCTTCCCCGAGGAGTTCCGCCGGACCGCGGCGAGCCGCTTCCGGTCGGCGAGCGACATCTCGGTGACGAACTCGCTGTACCACTACTACGGGCTGCTCACCGGCCGTGCCGTCGTGCAGACGGACGCGCGCGTCAAGTACATCGAGACCACGCTGCGCTCCGCACTCCCGGCGATGCGGCGCCTGCTCAAGCGGCGCAATCAGGACATGTTCTGCCTCAACGACGGCAGCCGCCCCGAGATCTCGGTCGAGGAGCGCACGGCCGCGGTCATCGAGTTCCTCGAGCGCTACTTCCCGTTCCCGGCGCCGTGGGAGAAGACCGAGACGGATGCCGCGGCTGCCGCGACCGGCGCCGCCGGCGGCGAGGTCACTGCCCCGGCATCCGTGCCCGAGCTGACCGCCTGACGGCAGGGGCCGGGCCGCCGTCAGCCGGCGAGCACCGGGATCGGCATCGTGAACGGAGGTTCCTTCGGGACCGGTGCGCTCGCGGGTTCCGGGATCTGAACGCCCGAGGCGAACAGGCGGCGGGAGGTCTCGTCGGCGTCGATGAAGTCGAGCGCTGGGAACGACCCGACCGGCACGACCGAGTGCAGCACCGTGGTCGGGTAGACGTGCACGAGGTTGAATGCGCGAGCTCCGTCACGCCCGCGCGTGCCGCCGACGGGGACGTTGAGATCCTGCGTGTAGCAGCTGGCCGACGCGACCGACACGGGAGCGCCTGCGAATGTCGCGGTCGACGAGTAGTGCAGGTGCCCGGCGATGATCGAGCGGACGTCGCTGCCCTCGACGACCTCGGCGAGGCCGGCCTGGTCACGCAGCTCCACCGACACCGCGAGGTCGAGCACGCTCGGCACGGGCGGATGGTGCATGGCGAGGATCGTGCCATGCGGAGCCGGGATCGAGAGCTCCTCGGTGAGCCAGTCGAGCTGTGCCGGCGCGACCTCGCCGTGGTGGTGCCCGGGCACCGTCGAGTCGAGCGTGACGACGCGCAGCCCGTTGACGTCGTCGACGCGGTCGACCGGCCGGTATCCGCCGAGGCGGTCCCCGAGCAGCCCGCTCCGGAACGCCGCCCGGTCGTCGTGGTTGCCCATGACCCAGATCACCTGCGCGCCCAGACGCTCGGCGACCGGATCGACGATGCCACGGATGCGGTCGTACGCGTCGGGCTCGCCGCGGTCCGCGAGGTCACCGGTGAAGACGATGGCCTCAGGACGGGCTCCGGATGCCTCGAACTCGTCGAACAGCAACCGCAGGTGGTACTCGCTCGAGACCTGGTCGTAGAGCCGGCCGCCGCCCGCGAGCAGGTGCGTGTCGCTGATGTGGAGCAGGAAATGGTCCGGCCGGGGGTATTCAGCCGTTCGAATGGTCACTGGGGGTTCCCATCGGTTGCGTGTGACGCGCGGTGGACGTCGGGCTCAACCTAGCCGAACACGCGAATCTGAACGGGACATGTATTCGGCATGTGTGGAAGTCGAACATGGCCGCGCCGACTGAGAGCCGGGCCGTGCCGAGATGTCGTGCGGGTCAGCCGTCTCCGCCGCCGTCGCTGTCGCTTCCGCCCGGCTTCTTCTTGATCTGGCCCGGCGCCGTGTCGCGGCCGGGCTTCGGCGTGGGCTCGGGCTCGGGCTCGGCTTCGGGCTCGCCGGCGTCGGGCGGCGGCGGGCCGTCACCGGGATCGGGGTCGGAATCGGCGCCGGGCCCGGTGCCCGGAAGGGGCGGGAGCGGCGAGGGCGGTGCCGGCGAGGGCAGGATCGGGGCCAACGTGCCGGGATACGCCGGTTCGGTCGAGGTCGGTCTCGATGTGCTCACGGCGGGGGCCGCATCCTCGCCGTGCGGAGGCGGTGCCGACAGCTGCAGGAGCACGACGGTTCCCCCGATCAGCACGAGCGTGGCGACGGTCGACGCGACGATGAACACGTGCAGGCGCCGCTCGTACAGCCAGGCGCCGGCCGCCGCGATGCGCGGCTCGACCACGGCCAGCGCCGGCGCCAACGTCGCCCGGAGGCCGGATGTCGGGCCGGCCGGCGGCGCCGCACGCCGCCCTCGAGGTCGGCGAGGGGCGGCATCCGCGTCGTCATCGGACATCGCCGTCATCACCTCACCCCTGCGTCCGACGTCGTGACCCCGATTCGAGGGCCACTCGGTCCCATACGAGGATAGGCGGTGAGGATGCCTCGCGCATCGCGGGCGGCGTCAAACGCCGGCGCCCCGGCCACCTTCAACCGCGCAGCGACATGTTCGGCGGTGGACTCGCGCCCGACCAGACCCGCGGCGAGCCCCAAGACCCCGGGCTATGGTGGGTTCGTGAGCCCGACGAAGAGCCCGGCCGAGGTCTTGGAGATCGACGGCCACGAGGTGCACGTCTCGAATCCCGGCAAGGTGGTCTTCCCCGAGCCGGGCCTCACGAAGCTCGATCTCATCAGGTACTACCTCGCCGTGGCCGACGGGGCGCTGCGCGGGGCCGGCGGTCGCCCGATGGTGCTGAAGCGCTTCGTGAAGGGCATCACGGAGGAGGCGTTCTTCCAGAAGCGCGTGCCCGAGAACCATCCCGACTTCATCGACACTGCGACGCTGCACTACGCATCCGGAACCTCGGCCGAGGAGGCGGTGATTCGGGATGCCGCGGGGCTCGCGTGGGTCGTGAACCTCGGATGCCTCGACCTCAACCCGCACCCGGTTCGCGCCGAGGACCTCGATCACCCCGACGAGCTGCGCGTCGACCTCGACCCGATGCCCGGCGTGGACTGGTCGCAGATCGTCGACGTCGCGATGATCGCCCGCGACGTGCTCACCGACCACGGCCT
>DASUVU010000173.1:0-8946 GCA_036378815.1 Agromyces sp.
GGCGCCTCGAGGCCGAGCTCCTCGAAGATGTCGGCGCGGTACACGAGCGAGCGGACGCCCGCGTACCAGGGCATGCCGTAGAGCGCCTCGTCGTAGGTGCCCGACTGCACGAGCCCGTCGACGAGGTCGTCGCCGAGCCCGTCCTCGTCGACGAAGTCGCCGATCGGGGCGAGCGCGCCGGCATCGGCGAACTCGGCGGTCCAGGTCGTGCCCGTCTCGGCGACGTCGGGGGTCGTGCCGCCCGCGATCGACGTGACGAAGCGGTCGTGGGCGTCGGCCCACTGCACGAACTCGACCTTCAGCTCCGCGCCGGTCTCCTCGGTGAAGGCCGCACCGACCTCGTCGAAGAACGCCTCGGAATCGGGGTTCGTCCCGTCCATGATCCAGACGTTCAGGGTCTCGCCCTCGGCGCTGACGTCACCGCTGTCGTTGTTCGAACCGCCGGCGCACGCGGTGAGTCCGAGTGCGGCCGTGGCGAGCACGGCGATGGGCAGCAATCGCTTCTTCATGGATGTCTCCTCATTGAACATCGCTCGATGTGGCGCACGGGGCGCCGGGGAATGTGACTCTGGAAGTAGTATTCGTCAACGATTTCTTTTTTGCAACAAACTTCCGAACGCTCGGATATGGGCCGCCCCTCCGACATAGGCTCTGGTCGTGAGCAATGCCCCGAACAGCGGCCCGTCAGCGGTCGACCCGACGAGGCACGATACGTCATCAGGCTGGATTCTCGGTCTCGACGTGGGCGGCACCGGCTCGCGCGCGACCCTCGAGCGCGTCGACGCGGCGACCGGCGAGCGGGGGCTGCGTTTCGAGGGCAGGCGCGTCAGCGTGGGCGCAGACGGCTCGACGGTCGTCGACGTGGCCGCCTCGCTCATCGAGGCGGTGCGCACCGAGCGACCGGATGCCGCGATCGCCGCCGTCGGCGTCGGCGCGACCGGGCTGGCGTCCCTCGTCGCCGACCCCGATGCGGGGCTCGACCGACTCGCCGCGGCCGCCGGCGGGGCGCCGGTCGCCCTCGCCATCGACGCGGTGACCGCGCATCTCGGCGCCCTCGGCGGGCGCGGCGGCGCCGTCGTCGCCGTCGGCACGGGTGCGATCGCGATCGGCACCGACCTCAGTGACCGGTGGAAGCGCGTCGGCGGCTGGGGCCATCTCTTCGATGATCACGGCTCGGGCGCGTGGATCGGCATCGAGGGGCTCAGGGCCGCCATCCGGACCCATGACGGGGTGTCGACGGATGCCGCGGCGCTCCTCGCGGCGGCGGTCGAGCGCTTCGGGCCCGCGCCGTCGTGGCCCGGGCAGCTGCTCTCGCGAACGGACCGCGCCGGCCTGCTCGCCGGGTTCGCGGCGGACGTCGCGATGCTCGCGGCAGCCGGCGACGCCGTGGCATCCGACATCATGCGACGGGCCGGCGCCGAGGTCGCGGCCACGCTCGCCGCAGCGCTCGACCCCGGTGTGCCGCCACTGGCCGCCGGCACCGGCGGGGTCTTCGCGGCTGGGGGCGCATTCACGGCCGCGTTCGAGCGGGAGTTCGCGCGCCTCGCACCGCGCGCGGAACTGGTCGCGGCGGCAGGAACCCCGCTGGATGGCGCCGTGCAGCTCGCGAGGCTCGTCGCCTCGGGCGCGGTCGCGACGGGGCATCCGCCGTTCGTCTGGATCCGTTGATCCCCTCGGCTGATTCCTGCCAGCACGACCCGGGTCGCCGAGGTCGGCGCTAGCGTGTCGACATGGCGGAGACGAGTGCGGGCATCCTGCTCTTCCGGCGCGACGGCGGGCTCGAGGTGCTGCTCGGGCACATGGGCGGCCCGTTCTGGCGCGGCAAGGACGTCGCCGCCTGGTCGATCCCGAAGGGCATGTACACCGACGAGGAGCCGCTCACCGCGGCGTTGCGGGAGTTCGCGGAGGAGATCGGGCGTCCCGCGCCCGACGTGCCGTACGTCGAGCTCGGGGCGTTCCGCTACGCCTCGGGCAAGGTGGTCGTCGTGTTCGCCGGCGAGTCGGACTTCGATGCGAGCGAGATCGACAGCAACCTCTTCGAGATGGAGTGGCCGCCGCGGTCGGGGCGACGGCAGTCGTTCCCCGAGTTCGACGTGGCCGGGTGGTTCCGGCTCGATGTCGCACGTGAGCGGCTCGTGAAGGGCCAGCGCCCGGCGCTCGACGCGCTGGAGCGATTCGTGACGGGCGACTGACCCCGATCACACCGGGCGGTAGTGCGCGACGGTCACGCCCTTCGGGGTGGTGATGCTGCGGGTGAGCTCGAACTGCTGATGCGTGTCGCCGAAGAGGCGTGTGCCCGAGCCGAGCACGACCGGATGGATGATGAGCACGTACTCATCGACGAGCCCCGCCGACGCCAGCGTGCGAAGGAGCTCTCCGCTGCCGAGGATCGTGAGGTCGGGACCGTCGGAGTCCTTGAGGGTTCGGACCGTGTCGGCCGCATCGCCCGCGAGGAGCGTGGAGTTCTGCCATTCGAGGTGCGTCGCGGCGTTCCACGAGGTGACGTACTTCTCGACCCGGTTCATGTACTCGGTGTACGGATTGCCGTCCGTCTGGTGCGGCCAGAACGACGCCATCGTGCGATATGTGCGATGGCCGAACAGCAGCGCGCCGTCGGAGCCCATGCCCACGCCCATCTCGACGGCGAGCGCGTCGTCGCTGCCCGCGACCGCCCAGCCGCCGTACTGGAATCCCCCGCGCGTATCCTCGTCGGGCGACATCGGGGCCTGCATGACGCCGTCGAGCGAGACGTTGTTGTTCACCGTGATCCTGCGCATGCCCCACATCCTCCCGCCGGGCGGCGCCGGACACCAGAGCCGGAACTCCCAGCCCGAGCCGAGAACCATCTCCGTTCGCGGATCTCCGGCACTCCGGCACTTCGGCACTTCGGCACCGAGCGCGCAGAACGAAAGCAGTCTTCGCACCGCATACGGAATCGCCACGTACGGGCAGACGGATGCGCGGCCTCAGGCGCGCGCGAGGATCGCCGCCGTGTCGATGCCCGGCGGCAGCGCTCCGTACTGCGTCCCCCCGCCGCCCTCGAGGCGTGTCCGCACGAATCCGTCGGCGACGGCGCCTGGTGCGTGCTGCAGGAGCAACGAGGCCTGGAGCACGAGGGCCAGCCGCTCGGTGAGTTCCCGCGCCCGGGCGGCCGCGCCCGCGGCATCCGTCGCCACCTCGCCCACCACGGACCGTGCCTCGGCGAGCGCCAGGTCGAACGCGGCGCGCTCGCCGGCCGCCTCGCCGACCACGTCGAAGAACGCCTCGAACGCCTCGGGCTCGCGCGCGAGCACACGCAGCACGTCGAGGGCGATGACATTGCCCGACCCCTCCCAGATCGCGAGCAGCGGCTGTTCGCGGTAGCGGCGTGCGAGCGGGAACGCCTCGGTGTAGCCGTTGCCGCCGAGGCACTCGAGCGCCTCGTAGGCGTGGCCTGGTCCGCGCTTGCACACCCAGTACTTCGACACGGCCGTCGCGAGGCGCCGGAACGCGACCTCCCGGTCGGAGGCGTCGTCGTCGTACGCACGGGCGAGCCGCATCGCCGTGATCGTCGCCGCCTCGGATTCGAGCGCCAGGTCGGCGAGGACCGCCGCCATCGCCGGCTGGTCGACGAGCAGCGCCCCGAACGCGCTGCGGTGGCGGACGTGCCAGGCCGCCTCGGCGACCGACTGCCGCATGCCGGCCGCGCTCCCGATGACGCAGTCGAGCCGCGTACGCGTCACCATCTGAACGATCGTCGCGACCCCGCGGCCCTCGTCGCCGACGAGCCATCCGCTCGTGCCCTCGAACTCGACCTCGCTCGACGCGTTCGACCGGTTGCCGAGCTTGTCCTTCAGTCGCTGGATGCGGAACACGTTGCGCGAGCCGTCGGGCAGCACGCGCGGCACGAAGAAGCAGCTCAGGCCGCCGGGCGCCTGGGCGAGCACGAGGAACGCGTCGCTCATCGGTGCGCTGCAGAACCACTTGTGACCCGCCAGCCCGAACTCGCGGCCCCATGGTCCCTCCGCGCCGGCGGGCTCGGCCCGGGTCGTGTTGGCGCGCACGTCGGATCCGCCCTGCTTCTCGGTCATGGCCATGCCGACGAGCGCCGACCGCTCGGCGCCCGCCCCGCCGAGCGCCGGATCGTACTCGCGGCTCAGCAGCCGCGGCATCCAATCGTCTCGTAGCCCGGATGCCGCGAGCTCGAGCACCGGCACCGCCGAGTGGGTCATCGACACGGGGCAGGCGTGTCCGGGCTCGACCTGCGCGAACAGGTAGAACGTCGCGGCGCGATCGACGTTGGCACCCGGCCCGGGATCCGCCCAGGCCGACGTGTGCGCACCCGCCCCGATCGCGGCGGCCATGATGCGGTGGTACGCGTCGTCGTATTCGACCCCGTCGATGCGGCCACCCCAGCGGTCGTGCGTGTGCAGCACGGGCGGATTCGTATTCGCCCGATCGGCGTCGCGCTGGAATGCCGCGGTGCCGACCAGTCCGCCCACGTCGCGCAGGTTCTGCCGAACGGATGCCTCGGCCGGCCGCCCCCATCGCGCGACCGCCTCGACGAGCGGCACGTTCGCCGTGAACTCGTCGACACCCTCGCGTGGCGGCACCTGGTTCATGACCTCATGGGTCTGCGTCATCGTCGACCTCCGCCGTCCATTCTGCGACGAAAAGCCGACCCGGTGATGGCGTGATTGCGCTCTCAGCGATATCCCTCCCCCGACGGATGTCGGAGGCACGCGCTTGGATGCAAGATTGACGGGTGCATCGCCGGGGGTCTCGCCCCGAGCCTCGCACCACGCGTCGTCCCCCGCGCGTCATCCACATCCCTCACACATCGTTCGGACTCGGAGTCCCATGCTCGGCAAACTGCTCCTCCGCTATCTGAAGCCCTACCGGTGGCTGCTGCTCGGCGTACTCGTCTTCCAGTTCGCCTCGGCGATCGCCTCCCTCTACCTTCCGAGCCTCAACGCCGACATCATCGACCAGGGCGTCGCCAAGGGAGACACGGGCTACATCTGGTCGACCGGCGCGGTCATGCTCGCGATCTCGCTCGGGCAGATCACTGCGGCGATCATCGCCACCTACTTCGCTGCCAAGGCGGCCATGCGCGTCGGCCGCGACATCCGCAACGACGTCTTCGACAAGGTCAGCGCCTTCTCCGAGCGCGAGGTGTCGCAGTTCGGGCCCGGGTCGCTCATCACGCGCAACACCAACGACGTGCAGCAGGTGCAGATGCTCGCCATGACGGGCGCCACCATGCTCGTGAGCGCCCCGCTGCTCGCGATCGGCGGCATCATCATGGCCCTGCGTCAAGACGTCGGGCTCAGCTGGCTGATCTGGGCATCGGTCGGCACGATCCTCGTGGTGGCGAGCTTCGTCATCCTCCTGATGGTGCCGCTGTTCCGGCTCTACCAGAAGCGGCTCGACGCCGTGAACCGCATCCTGCGCGAGCAACTCACGGGCATCCGCGTGGTGCGGGCGTTCGTGCGCGAGGCGATCGAGGAGGGCCGCTTCCGGGTCGCCAACACCGACATCATGGACGTCGGGCGCCGCGTGGGAACGCTGTTCATCACGCTCTTCCCGCTCTTCATGCTCGTGCTGAACGTCACCGTCGTCGGCGTCATCTGGTTCGGCGCGATCGAGGTCGACGAGGGCGACGTGCAGATCGGAACGCTCTTCGCGTTCATGCAGTACGTCGGGCTCATCCTGGGCGGCGTGCTGATGGCCGCGTTCACGACGATCATGATCCCGCGTGCGGCGGTGTCGGGCGAGCGCATCAGCGAGGTGCTCGCGAGCGAATCGACCCTCGAGCGTCCGGCCGACCCGATCCGCGAGTTCCCCGAGCGGGGGTCGGTGGAGTTCCGCGACGTCGAGTTCGCGTACCCGGGTGCCGAGCATCCGGTGCTCTCGGGCATCACGTTCCGCGCGGATCGGGGCGACACCGTGGCGATCGTCGGCTCCACCGGCGCCGGCAAGACGACGCTCGTGTCGCTCATCCCACGCCTCTTCGACGCGACAGGCGGCTCGGTGCAGGTGAACGGCGTCGACGTGCGCCAGGCCGACCTCGACCTGCTGTGGAAGACGATCGGCCTCGTGCCGCAGCGCCCGTTCCTGTTCGCCGGCACCGTGGCATCCAACCTGCGATTCGGTCGTGAGGATGCCACCGACGCCGAGCTCTGGCACGCGCTCGAGATCGCGCAGGGTCGCGACTTCGTCGCCGAGATGGAGGGCGGGCTCAATGCTCGAATCTCCCAGGGCGGCACGAACGTCTCGGGTGGGCAGCGGCAGCGGCTCGCGATCGCCCGCGCGATCGTGCACAACCCCGACATCCTCGTGTTCGACGACTCGTTCTCGGCGCTCGACCTCACTACCGATGCGCGACTCAGACAGGCGTTGTGGCGAGAGCTGCCCGAGGTGACGAAGATCGTCGTCGCCCAGCGCGTCTCGACGATCACCGATGCCGATCGCATCATCGTGCTCGAAGACGGCGGCATGGTCGGCCTGGGCACGCACGACGAGTTGCTCGAGACGTCGAAGACCTACCGCGAGATCGTCGAATCCCAGCTCGGAGTGGAGGCCACGGCATGAGCACCGACACGAAGAACCGGGATGACGCCGGTGGCCGCGGCCGCGGCCGGTCCCGCGGGAACGGCCGTCAGGCCGAGCCGCAGGAGATGACCGAAGAGGAACGCATCGAGGCCGAGCTGGCCGAGCAGGCGCGACTCAACTCCGGCGACTGGGACAGCGTGAAGCCGGGCAAGGCCCAGAACTTCGGCGCGAGCTTCCGCCGCATGCTGGGGCTGCTCGCACCATGGAAGTGGTCGTTCGCGTTCGTGTCGCTGCTCGGCGCGATCGGCGTCGTGCTCACGGTCATCGCGCCGAAGGTGCTCGCCGAGGCCACCAACATCATCTTCGAGGGTTTCATCTCGCTGCAGCTGCCCGCCGGCGTGACGCAGGCGCAGGTGGTCGAGGGGCTTCGCGCCCAGGGCCAGAACGACCTGGCGAACATCGTCGAGGCGGCGACGCTCACACCTGGCGAGGGCATCGACTTCGTGCGGCTCAGCCAGGTCGTGATCATCGTGCTGATGCTGTACGTCGTGGCATCCGTGCTCTCGTGGATCCAGGGCTACGTGATCAACGTCATCATGGTGCGCGCCATGTGGCGCCTGCGCGAGGACGTCGAGGCGAAGGTGAACCGCCTTCCGCTGAGCTACTTCGACCGCACGCAGCGCGGTGAGCTGATCTCCCGCGTCACGAACGACATCGACAACATCACGCAGACGATGCAGCAGTCGCTCTCGAGTGCGCTCACGAGCGTGCTCACGGTGGTCGGCGTGATCATCATGATGTTCTCGATCTCGTGGCAGCTCGCGCTCGTCACGCTGGTGTCGCTCCCGCTCATGGGCGTGATCTTCGGGCTCATCGGCCCGAAGTCGCAGGCGGCGTTCGGCATCCAGTGGAAGAAGGTCGGTCGACTCAACGCCCGCGTCGAGGAGTCGTTCTCGGGCCACGCGCTCGTGAAGGTCTTCGGCCGCGAGCAGGACTCGAGCGACAAGTTCCGTGCCGAGAACGAGGAGCTGTACGAGGCCGCGTTCAAGGCCCAGTTCCTGGCCGGCATCATCATGCCGGGCATGATGTTCATCGGAAACCTGACCTACGTCGGCATCGCGGTGCTCGGCGGGCTCATGGTCGCAAGCGGCCAGCTCCGACTCGGCGACGTGCAGGCGTTCATCCAGTACTCGCAGCAATTCACCCAGCCCCTCGCCCAGCTCGGCGGCATGGCCGCAGTGGTGCAGTCGGGCACGGCCTCGGCCGAGCGAGTCTTCGAACTGCTCGACGCCGACGAGGAGGAGCCCGACGCGGCCGGCGCGCCCGACCCGGTCGACGGTGACGGCACGATCGTGTTCGAGAACGTCTCGTTCGCGTACACGCCCGAGCGGCCGTTGATCCGCGACCTGTCGTTCCGCGTGGAGCCCGGGCAGACGGTCGCGATCGTCGTTCCGACCGGCGCCGGAAAGACGACGCTCGTGAACCTCATCATGCGGTTCTACGAGCTCGACGGTGGGCGGATCCTGCTGAACGGGCAGGACATCGCCGAGCTCACTCGGCACGACGTGCGCGCCCGCACCGGCATGGTGCTGCAGGACCCGTGGCTGTTCGCCGGATCGATCCGCGAGAACATCCGATACGGACGCGAGGACGCGACCGACGACGAGATCCTCGAGGCCGCCCGGGCAACGTACGTCGACCGGTTCGTGCACTCGCTGCCCGAGGGGTACGACACCGTGCTCGACGAGGAGGCGTCGAACGTCTCCGCCGGCGAGAAGCAGCTCATCACGATCGCCCGTGCCTTCGTCGCCCAGCCGTCGGTGCTGATCCTCGATGAGGCGACGTCGTCGGTCGACACCCGCACCGAGCTGCTGGTGCAGCACGCGATGGCGGCGCTTCGCCACGGTCGCACCTCGTTCGTGATCGCGCACCGGCTCTCGACGATCCGTGACGCCGACCTCATCCTCGTGATGGAGCACGGCGACATCGTCGAGAAGGGCACGCACGACGAGCTCATCGCGGCGAAGGGCGCGTACTGGCGCCTGTACAACTCGCAGTTCGAGCAGGCGGCGTACGACTTCGACGCCGAGGAGGCGCTCGCCCAGGGCGAGGTCCCGGCCCCGTCGGGCGCGCGTCTCGAGGCCGAGCTCGAGGCGAAGGTCGACGCGGAGGCACGAGCCGGCGAGCTGTAGGCGCGGGCCGGTGCGGCGGCCCGGGTCGCCGCACCGGTCTGCGCTCGCATCGATTTCCGCGCCTGCGCCTGCGCGTGCGCCTGCGGAAGCAGCATCCATTCCCAGAATCGGTCGATTAGTCGATTAGTCGATTTGTCGATTAGTCGCTTGTCGATTAGTCGCTTGTCGATTAGTCGATTAGTCGATTAGTCGATTAGTCGATTAGTCGATTAGTCGATTA